>CALAED010000357.1 GCA_937891035.1 uncultured Thermomonosporaceae bacterium
AAGTTCCTGCTCTACTCGCTGTTCGGCGGGCTGCTCATGCTGGCCGCCGTGATCGCGCTCTACGTCGTCTCGGACGCGAACTCGTTCCTGATGAGCGACCTGGCGCGGGCGGACCTCGACGTCGGCACCGCCCGGTGGCTGTTCCTCGGTTTCTTCATCGCCTTCGCCATCAAGGCGCCGCTGGTGCCGTTCCACACTTGGCTGCCCGACGCCGCCGGGCAATCGCCGCCCGCCGCGCTCGTGCTGGTCGTCGGCGTCCTGGACAAGGTCGGCACGTTCGGGATGCTGCGCTTTTGCCTGGAGCTGTTCCCCGAGGCGTCGAGGTGGTTCACCCCGGTGGTGCTCACGCTCGCGGTGGTCGGGATCGTGTACGGGGCCATCCTGGCGATCGGGCAGGTGGACCTGAAGCGGCTGATCGCCTACACGTCGATCTCGCACTTCGGGTTCATCGCGCTCGGCATCTTCGCGATGACGTCCCAGGGGCAGTCGGGCGCGACCCTCTACATGGTCAACCACGGGTTCTCCACCGGGGCGCTGTTCCTGATCGCCGGATTCATGATCACGCGGCGGGGGTCGGCCAGGATCGACGCGTTCGGCGGCGTGCAGAAGGTCGCGCCGCTGCTGGCCGGCACCTTCCTCATCGCCGGGCTTTCCGGGCTCGGCCTGCCGGGGCTTTCGTCGTTCGTGAGCGAGTTCCTCGTGCTGGTCGGCACGTTCACCCGCTACGAGGTGGCGGCCGTGATCGGCACCGTCGGGATCATCCTGGCCGCCGTCTACATCCTGTGGATGTACCAGCGGACCATGAACGGCCCGACCGCGGAGAAGGTCGCAGCCATGCCCGACCTGTCCCGTCGGGAGATCGTCGCGGTGGCGCCCGTCGTGGCCATCATCGTGGCGCTCGGCTTCTTCCCGCAGCCGGTGCTCGACGTGATCAACCCCTCGGTGCGGCAGACCTTGAGCCGGGTGCAGATGCAAGATCCCCAGCCCACCGTCGAGACGGCCGTACAGCAGGGAGAACGCCCGTGACCCCGCTTGTGACGCCGCCTGCCCGCGCGCGCCTGATGACGCAGTCAGTGACAAGGATGAGCGACCGATGAACTCCGTATCTGTCCTCGCGGCCCCGGAGATCCACGCCCCGCCCGTGGAGTTCAGTCAGCTCGCACCGATGCTGATCGTCTTCGGCGCCGCCATCGTGGGGGTGCTGGCCGAGGCGTTCGTCGCCCGCCCCGCGCGCTACGCCGTCCAGTTCCCGCTGGCCCTTGTCGGTCTCGCCGCCGCCTTCTGCTGGACGCTGTGGCTGGGCTTTTCCGAAAAGCCGCAGCACGCGGCGGCCGACGGCGCGGTCGCCGTCGACGGGCCGACCCTGTTCATCCAAGGCACGATCCTCGTCCTTGCCATGCTGAGCCTGCTGCTGATCGCCGAGCGGGCGCAGGATGCGTTCACCGCGCAAGCGGCCGCACTGCCCGGCAGCGAGGCCGAGCAGGAGAGCATGGCCGACGGCGGGATCCAAACGGAGATCTTCCCGCTGACGCTGTTCGCGGTGGGCGGCATGATGCTGTTCCCCGCCGCCAACGACCTGCTGACCATGTTCGTCGGGCTCGAGGTCATGTCGCTGCCGCTGTACCTGCTGTGCGGGCTCGCGCGGCGGCGGCGCCTGCTCTCGCAGGAGGCCGCGGTCAAGTACTTCTTGCTCGGCGCGTTCTCCTCGGCGTTCTTCCTGTACGGCACCGCGCTGTTGTACGGGTATGCCGGCTCGGTCCGGCTGTCGGCCATCTCGGCCGCGCTGAGCCGGTCGGGCGGCAGCGAAACCCTGCTGCTGGCCGGGGTGGCGCTGTTGTCGGTCGGACTGTTGTTCAAGATCGGCGCGGTGCCGTTCCACCCGTGGAAGCCGGACGTCTACCAGGGCGCGCCGACGCCGATCACCGCGCTGATGGCCTCCTGCACGGTGGTGGCCGCGGTGGGCGCCGCGCTCCGGGTGTTCTATGTCGCGTTCGAAACGCTGCGGTGGGATTGGCGGCCGATGATGTGGGGCGTCGCCATCCTCACCATGATGGTCGGCGCGATCGTCGCCATCACCCAGACCGACATCAAGCGGATGCTGGCCTATTCGTCGATCGCGCACGGCGGTTTCCTGCTCACCGGCATCGTGGCGACCTCGGAGAGCGGCCTGTCCGCCACGCTGTTCTATCTGGCGGCCTACGGATTCACCACGGTGGGCGCGTTCGCCATCGTGACCATGGTGCGCGACACGACCGGCGAGGCCGGGCATCTGGGCCGCTGGGCGGGGCTCGGCCGGCGCTCGCCGGTGATCGCCGGCATCTTCGCCTTCTTCTTGCTCGCCTTCGCCGGGATCCCGCTGACCAGCGGATTTACTGGGAAATTTGCGGTATTTCAGGCGGCGGCGGACGGTGGTGCGGTGCCGCTGGTGATCGTGGGCGTGCTGTCCTCGGCCATCGCCGCGTTCTTCTATGTCCGCGTCATCGTGGTCATGTTCTTCAGCGAGCCCGAGCCGGACGCGCCGAGCGTGGTGACCACCGCCACGACGGCGACCGCGGTGGCGCTCGGCCTGACGGCTACTGTGGTACTCGGCGTGCTGCCGCAGCCCATGCTCGACCTGGCCGGCCAGGCGGCGACGCAGTTGTTCGTACGGTAGGGGGAACGACAGTGGTGAGTGGTGCCGTTCCGCTCGGATTGCCGGTCGACGGCGCGCTCGCGGATGACGTACAAGGACGTCTCGGCTTCGTCGAGGATCTCCTGCTGAGCTCGGTGCGCAGCGACGACGCGCTGCTCGCCGAGGCGTCCAAACACCTCATGGAGGCGGGCGGAAAGCGATTTCGCCCGATGCTCGTCCTGCTCGCCTCGCACTTCGGCAACCCGGCGGCGCCGGGGGTCATCGTGGCCGCGGTGGTGGTCGAGCTGACCCACCTGGCCACGCTGTACCACGACGATGTCATGGACGAGGCGGTGCTGCGCCGCGGCGAGGTGTCGGCCAACTCCCGGTGGACCAACACCATCGCGATCCTCACCGGCGACTACCTGTTCGCGCGGGCGTCGGACCTGCTCGCCGACCTCGGGCCCGAGGCGGTGCGGATCCAGGCCCGTACGTTCGCCCGGCTGGTGCGGGGACAGATCCAGGAGACGATCGGCCCGGGGCCCGACGCCGACCCGCTCAAGCACTACCTACAGGTGGTGGCCGACAAGACCGCGTCGTTGATCGCGACATCCGGCCAGTTCGGTGCGCTGATGGCGGGCGCGCCGCCGCACGTGGTCGACACGGTCACCTCGGCCTGCGAGAAGATCGGCGTCGCGTTCCAGCTGTCGGACGACATCCTCGACATCGCGTCGGAGTCCCACGAATCGGGCAAGACACCGGGCACCGACCTACGCGAAGGCATCCATACCCTACCCATCCTGCACGTACTGGCTGCCCAGGATCGGCGCGACCGGCGGCTGCGCGAGCTGCTGCGCGACACCGACCTCACCGACGACGCGCTGCACGCCGAGGCGCTCACCTTGCTGCGCGCGCACCCGGCCATGGACCGGGCCCGCGCCGACCTGCGCAGGTGGACCGAGGACGCCCGTACCGAGCTGGGCACGCTCCCCGACGGACCGGCGCGCGCCGCCTTCGAGGCGCTCTGCGACTACGTGGTCTCTCGTACCGGCTGAGGCGGCGACTCGGCCGTACGCGGCGGCTCGGCTCGACGATCACCGCCGGCCCGCGCGCGCAGGCCGTCGACGCTGAGGATCACCAGGCCGACCCACACGAGCAGGAAGCCGATCCAGCGGCTGGCCGGCATGTCCTCGTGCTGAATGAACAGGCCGATGAGGAACTGCAGGACCGGCGCGATGTACTGCATCATCCCGAGGGCGGTCAGCGGGACGCGGATCGCGGCGCCGTTGAACAGCAGGAGCGGCACAGCGGTGACCAGACCGGCACCGGCCAGCAGCGCCGCCTGCCCCGCGCCCGCGTGCCCGAACGTTCCGGTGTCCCCGGCCTCCAGCATCCCCAGATAGACCAGCGCCGGTACGAACAGCACGAGCGTCTCGATCGTGAGGCTCTCGGCCGATGGCATGTTGGCGAACTTCTTGAGCAGCCCGTACGTCCCGAACGCGCCGGCCAGCGCCAGCGCGATCCAGGGCAGCCGTCCGTAGTCGACCGTGAGCACGATGACGGCCACCGTGCCGAGCCCGACCGCGGCCCACTGCAATGGGCGTAGCCGTTCGCGGAAGATCACGACGCCCAGCAGCACGCTGAACAGCGGATTGATGAAGTAGCCGAGCGCGGCCTCGATCGTGTGCCCGCTGTTCACGGCGTAGATGTAGGTGCCCCAGTTGCCGGCGATGACCAGGGCGGCGAGCGCCAACAGGCCCAGCCTGCGCGGCGTCAGTCGCCGGATCCACGACCAGTTGCGCGCCACCATCAAGATCGCCAACATCAGGACCAGCGACCAGACCATCCGATGCGCCAGGATCTCCACGGCCCCGGCCGGCTTGAGCAGCGGAAAGTAAAGGGGAAACAGCCCCCAGATTCCGTATGCCGCTATTCCATAAGCGACCCCACGCCGCATCTCAGGCATGTCGCGATCCTAACGCGCATGTAATGAGCAAATTCATGTGATGCTAATGACCGTGTCAGACGCGACCACGCGGTCTGCCCGAATTTCCAGTTCTACGAGCGGGCTCCGGTCGAGGACGCCCTGACCAACGCCGGGTTCCTGGTGGAGCGCCGTCCGTACCCGCAAGAGGTCGAGACCACGACAGCGTACGTGCCGGCCCGCCGTCCGGGTTAGCCTGGACGTGTGTTCGGTTTTGGGAAGTCACAGATGGTCGCTCCGGACAAGGCGCTGCCCGGCCGGGAGGTGCCGCTGCCCATCCCGCCCCGCCACGAGGTGCTCGGCGGCCCGCTCGCGCCGCCCTATCCCGATGGCTCGGCCGTCGCCGAGTTCGCCCTCGGCTGCTTTTGGGGCGCCGAGCGCGCGTTTTGGCAGTCCCCAGGGGTGCTGTCGACCGCCGTCGGCTACGCGGGCGGCTACACGCCCAACCCGACCTACGAAGAGGTCTGCTCCGGCCTGACCGGCCACACCGAGACGGTCCGCGTCGTCTACGACCCCGCCCAGGTCTCCTACGATCAGTTGCTGCGCGTCTTCTGGGAGGCACACGACCCGACCCAGGGCATGCGCCAGGGCAACGACGTCGGCACCCAGTACCGTTCGGCCGTCTTCTACCGCACTGACGACGAGCGCGCCGCCGCCCTCGCCTCCCGCGAGACCTACCAAAAGGTCCTCACCGAAAGCGGCTACGGCGAGATCACCACCGAGATCATCCCCGCCCGCGACTTCTTTTTCGCCGAGGACTACCACCAGCAATACCTGCACAAGGTCCCGGACGGCTACTGCGGCCTCGGCGGCACCGGCCTGGCTTGTCCCGTCGGCGTCGCGCCCGCCGACGGCTGAGCGGTTGATGGCGCCCAGCTACGGCTGCGAAGTCAGGCGCGTAGGGTGCGCTGTAGATTGAGCCTATGACTGCGGAGTTCTTGGAGCCTGTCGGGCCGCGAGACCCGGGGGACGACCCGGCTGCGATCTTCGAGCTGCTTCCCGCGTCACATCGGGACCAGTTTCGGGCGGAGTACGACGAAGCCCTCGACGCCGCTCACGATCTCGCCCGCTTCAAGCAGGTGCGGAGTCTGTTGAGACGGTGGCGCCTGCGAGCGGTGGCCTATGCCCGGCCGGGATATGAGGAGGCGGTCCAGGACGCCCTCCAGGGACGTGCGGATGCCTTTGTCCGATACACCCCGCCGGAGTGGGACGGCCGGGTGTGACCTACAAGTTCGACGGATTTCATGGGCGTGCCCTCTACGAGCTGAACGGTCTACCCGAGGAAGTACGGAACGGTCCCCTGTTGGACCGTCTCCTGGAGCTGCTCGAAAACCCTTGGGATGCGGTTCCAGAACGTCCCGGCCAGTCGCTGGTGCGGCACGCGTTCTTCGGCGCGGACGACCTAGGTATGTTGACCTTCATCGTCAACGAGCAGACGGAGACACTGCGGTTTATCGATATCCTCTGGGCAGGTTGAGGACTAGGTTCATGGATTGCTTTCACCAGCAGTACCTCTCGGACAATAAAAACCCCAACGGTCACTCCGGCCTCGGCGGCACCGGGGCGTCCTGCGCCATCGGCGTAGCCCCTGCCAATACCTGAGCAGCCGGTAAACATCGTGGCCGGACGGACGCTCTACGTAGTGGTGTGCGGTGCTCCGGCTGCCGCGGATGTCGATTCGTTCGTGCGGCTGGCCCGGGACGCTGGCTGGCTGGTGCGAGTGATCGCGACTCCGATGGGTTCGCGGTTCCTCGACGATGATCGGCTGGCTGACCTGACCGGCGCTTCAGTCCGTACGGACTTCCGGATGCCGGATGAGACCTCCGACGGGCTGCCTCCGGCCGACGCGGTCGTGGTGGCCCCGGCGACCTTCAACACGATCAACAAATGGGCGCTGGGCATCACGGACAACGTCGCGATCGGAATGCTGTGTGAGCTGGTGGGCTTCGGCTTGCCGACGCTGGCCGTTCCGCAGCTCAAAGCCGAACTGGCGAGCCACGTGGCCTTCGGGCCGAGCATCGACGCTCTTCGCTCAATGGGCGTGCGAGTGATGTTCGATCCGGCTGCACCGCAGACTGCCCGCATGCCACGCTGGGAAGACATCCTGAAGGAGCTGAGCAGCCTCCTTGGCGGTTGACCCTGCGGAGAGGACGGATCCGTGGACGCTCGCGCGGAGATTGGCCAGCGGATCGCCCGCCAGCGTCGACGCCGTGGCCTTTCTCAAGTGGTGGTAGCCGGTCTCGTCGGTCGATCGGAAAGCTGGCTGAGTCAGGTCGAACGCGGGCACCGGTCGATCGACAGCCATTCGGTGTTAGTCCGTCTGGCCGAGGTGCTCAACGTGGACATCAGTCAGCTCACGAGCGGAGATTCGGGCGCGGTCATGGCGAAGTACGAGGGGACTGCGGCCATCCGAGCGGCGATGCTCCAATACGAGTCGCTCCCGGACATGATCAAGTCACACAGCGGCCAGCAGCCGCGTCTAACCTGGCTCGGCCATCAACTGCGGCGGGCGAATGGGCTGTATCAGGCCGCGCGGTACGACGAAGCAGGTCGGCTGCTGCCTGACTTGATCACTGCCGTTGAGCGGGCCAGCCTGACCAAGGCCGGCCGTGAGCGGCGATCGGCTCTGACGTTGACCGCGCTCGTCTATCAGTCGGCGGCGATGACCTTGAGTCGCGTCGGTGAAGCCGATCTGGCTTGGACAGCTGCCGATCGGTCTCTGTCGGCGGCGCGCATGGGTGACCGTCCGCTCCTCGCCGCGGTGAGTGCTTACCGGCTCGGATACGTACTGATACGCCAGAAACGAGCGCAGGAAGCGGAAGACCTCGCCGTCAGCGCCCATGACGCGCTGGCTGCCTCGACACGGCGGCCATCGCCGCTGGTTCTTTCCGTGCGTGGCGGCCTCTGTCTCGTCGCCGTGATGGCGGCGGCTACTCGCTTTGACCGCGTGGCCACCGATCGGCACCTCTCGTCAGCTCGCGAGCTCGCGGAGCTTGTCGGCATCGACCGTAACGACTTCTGGTCCGCGTTCGGGCCGACCAACGTCGTGATCCACGAAATCTCGGCGGCGCTCTCGTTTGGAGACGCAAAGCTCGCGCTCAAGCGCGCAGAGAACATCGATGCCGAGCAACTTGGCCCTGGCCTCCTCGGCCGGCGCGCTCAGGTCTCCCTCGACATCGCGCGGGCCTACGCGATCCAACGGAAGGACGCAGCGGCCGTGAACACGCTCCTCCGTGCGGAACAGCTCTCACCAGAGCTGGTCCGGTACGACCAACGGACCAACGACCTCCTCACGGAACTGGTCCGCCGCGAGCATCGCGTCAGCACTCCTGATCTGCGCGGCTTGGCCCATCGCGCCGGAGTCATCTGACCCGCACCGGAGTACGGATTCTTTCCCTTCACCCAGATGCGGGTCGCTCTCGCCGCCGCACCCTAACGTCACTCCCTACACCCGGAGGGATACGACGGTGGGGAGCCGATGCAGGTGCGACAAGAGGCCCGCGATGGAATGTGAGATCCGGCTGGAGCCGAGTATGCGGGCGCCGCGGGAGGCTCGCCGGTTCGTCTCTCACCATCTATGCGACTTTGGCTATCTCAAGCTTGTGGATAATGCCGGAATCATCGTCGCGGAACTCGTGACCAACGCTCATAAAGAGACTCCGGCCACACCCATCTGGGTGGACCTGCGCCTAGCCGGCGGGTATCCGTTGTTAGAGGTGTGGGATTGTTCACGGAATCCACCGGTGTTCAAAGATCCAGACTTTCTGGCCACCGAGGGCCGTGGGCTGCATATCGTCGATGCGTTGTCGATCCGGCTCGGCTGGGACATCTTCCCATGCGGAAAGGTCGTCTGGGTGTTGCTCGGCTGAACCCATACCGGAGCATCGCCAAATTATCACTACGCCATCCGAGGGGCGAGCACACTCAAACGCGTTCGTGCGCGGGGTGTCTGTATCGCCAGAGCTGAAATGAGGAAATGAAATGACGTCCAGTTCAGGCCAGGACAACGAAACCGAACTGCGGCAGAAGGCGCAGCAGATAGAGCAGTTGCAGGCGCTGATCGCAGAATATCCGGCAGAGGCGCAGCTGATCATGGCGGCGCTCGAAGATGGTTTGACGCTCGGCCCGGCCCAAGTGGCTACGGCTGGCTCGGGCTCTGATTAAGTGGACAGGGGCAGGCGCGCATGTTGCTCGGTCCGGATGAGATTGCACGGCGGATGCAGTACCAGCGTCGGCCGTGGTGGTGGGTGTGGTACGGGCATAAAACGATGGAGTATTGGGCGATGGCCCGGTGGGTGCGTGTTTCGTTGCTGCTCAGCGCCTCGACACCGGCTGCGCTGGAGGCCGCGATCGCCGCTTTTGAAATGCGGTATCCCAAGCCCACCCAGGAGGACTCGCATGGTGTGGGTGGTTGAGGCCAGGACGACCCGTTCGTCGGCATCCGCACGGCCATTTGGCCATCATCCTCCTCACTCTTGGTATGCGAATGAATACGATCGGTGCTGCCGTCCGGACGGCCGCCTTCCGAAGAGCGCCACCGGCCGTACCTGCCGATCCTCACCCCATCTGGGTGTTCCGGAAAAAGAGACAGCATGCTCGACGTCAAGACCTGCCTCGTCACTGGGTCGCTGGTCATGGGAGCCGGTTGGTTCAGCCCC
>CALAED010000358.1 GCA_937891035.1 uncultured Thermomonosporaceae bacterium
TTCGCGTTCGAGACGCGGGTGCCCAGCCATTGGGAGCTGGTCTCCCGCACGTCTCAGGAACGCTCCGGCGAGCAGGCCGAGCAGGCCGCGGGCGGCGACAGCGACGACACCGGCGCTGGCCTGCCGCGCGCCGTCGCCGACCCGACCCTGCGTGGTGAGCTCGACGCGCTGGTCGCCGACCGGGGGCACAAGCTGCGACTGCGGATCACGCGCATGTCCTTGCTCGTCCTGTGCCTTTTGGCCTTCGTCTTCCTGGGTCCATGGTCGGGCGCGACCCTCGTGCCGATCGCCTTGACCGGGCTGCTCGTCGGGTTCCTCGGCGACGACCTCCGCCGGGCCAGGGCGCTGCGCTGCCGGCGCGACCGTTACCTGACCCCGGACGACTTCGACGCGGTCGGCCGGGATCTGCTCGCCAGGGCCCAGCGCGCCATCGACGTCGTACGCGAGTCCGAGGTCAACAAGCAGGGCCTGCTCGACAGCGTGGACAACGAGGTCACGCTGCCCAGACAGGAGTGGGAGATCGCTCAGGTGCTGGCCAGGCAGTCCAAATTGCGCCGGGAACAGCGCCAGATCCTGGAGTTCAGCGAGATCCCCGAGGTCGAGGCCGCGGTGCGGCCGCTGCGCGAAAAGCTCGAGGTGTCGGTGCGGGCCGTGACGCGGCGGATCGAGGCGCTCGAGCATTACGCCGAGCGGACCCGGGCCGCCGACGAAGCCCATCGAGCCCAGCGGCGGCTTGAGGCGGTGGTGGCGCGCGCCCACGAATACGACGACCTCGTGGCGGACGCCGTCCGCGATGATCTGGCGCTTTCGGCCATCGACCGGCTCACGGGGCACAGCGACGAACTCGCCAAGACGCTGCGCGAACGCCTCACCGAGGCGGGCGGGGCCGCCGCCGACCTGCCGCCGGATGAGCTGTCCGCCGGCCCGCCGCCCGCTTAGGGCGCGGCGGCGGAAGCGGCGGCTGGGAACTCGTAAGAGAACTCATACCGGTCGGCGGCCACCACGACGTCGGCCGTCTCAGCCGGCCGCTCCCCCGCCAGGTACGTGCGCCGCACCACGACGACGATGGCCCCGCGCGGCACGTCGAGCAGATGGGCCTCGCCGTCGAGCACAGGACGCGCCGTGACCTGCTCCGTGACGCGGGTGACCGCGATGTCGATCGCGGCCATCCGCTCCACCACCCCGCAGCCGCCGAACGGGCCGTCCTCGGGATGGGTGATCAAGGTGTCGCCCGTGATCGCGAGCGGTTCCCACGAGGCCGTCAGCATGGCCGGCTCCCCGTCGTCCAGGTACACGTAATCGGTACGGACCACGGGGGCGCCCGGCTCGATGTCCAGACGCGCGGCGATCGCCGGGGTCGCGGTGGTCGTCTCCGAGCTCGACCGCCACGTCCCCGTACGTCCCTGGGCCGCCAGATCCGATGCGAACGCCGAACCGCCGGCCCGCTCGTGGAAGTCGCCGCGGCGCAGCCGCCGCGGCGCGGCGCGTTCGCGGACGTAGGTCCCCGAGCCCGGACGTCCCTCGACGAACCCCTCGGCGGCGAGAACCCGCACGGCTTCTACGGCGACGCGGTCGGAGACCTCGTACTGCTTGGACAACTGCGCCCGGGACGGCACGCGCGAGCGCGGCGGCAGATCGCCCTCGATGATCTTCTGGCGGAGATCATCGGCCATGCGCAGGTACGTAGGTCGATTCACGGTGTGGACCCTTACAGCGAATATGTGACGGCTGACGACGGTGAGCTACGTGATCGATACAGCATGACAACCTGCGCACACCGCTTCAACCCCGGAGGGCAACGAATTCCGGAATTAGCCCGGCCGGACCACGCCGGGCACGGGCGCGGCGCGGCGTTCAGCCGATGTACGCCCGCACGCGCGTGGCCGACGACGCCGCCGCCGCGCTCGCGGGTGTCACGACGATTCGCGGACCACGAGGTGGGTCTCCAAGATGACGGCCGGGTGCTCGGGCGTCTCGCCCTTGATGCGGGCGTACAGCAGGCGGGCCATCTCCCGGCCCATGGACTCGAGCGGCTGGTGGACCGAGGTGAGCGGCGGCACCGTGTGGCGGGCGGTGGCCGAGTCGTCGAAGCCGACGACGGCGACGTCGTCGGGAATCCGGCGGCCGCTTTCCTTGAGCACCCGCATGGCGCCGATGGCCATGGGGTCGGAGGCGGTGAACACCGCGTCGAGGTCGGGCTCGCGGGCCAGCAGGTCCCGCATGGCCTGGGCGCCGGACTCCTCGCCGAAGTCACCATAGGCGACCCCGCCCTCGGGCAGCCCCGCCGAGGCGAGCGCCGCACAGTAGCCGCCGAGCCGCTCGACACCGACGCGCATGTCCTGCGGACCGGTGATCGTGGCGATCCGGCGCCGTCCGCGTTCGATCAGGTGGTTGACCGCCTCGCGCGCGCCGCCCGCGTTGTCCGCGTCGACGTAGCTGACCGGCTCCAGTCCGACGGGACCGCCGACGCACACCGTCGGCACCCCGTTTTCCTCCAGGTGACGTGGGAGTGAATCATCACCATGGAGACCGCTCAGCAACACCCCGTCCACGTGCTGGTCGGTCAGGTAGTGCTCCAAACGTTTGTGCTCCGCCTGGGAGTGCGCGATGGTCAGGAGCAGTTGCAGCCCGGTATCGGCGAGCCCGTGACTGATGCCGCGGATGATCCCGGCGAAGTAGGGCTCGGCAAAGACCTTCTCCTCCATCTCCGACATGACGAGGGCGACGGTGTCGGTGCGCCGCGTTACGAGCATGCGGGCCGCCCTGTTGGGTACGTACCCCAGCTCGTCGATCGCGTTCAGCACCGCTTCGCGGGCTTGCGGGCTCACCTTGGGCGAACCGTTGACCACCCGCGAAACGGTGCCCCGACCGACCCCCGCCAAAGCCGCGACGGCTTCGAGGGTCGGTCGTTGCTGGCTCGTCATTGCTCTATTGTGCCGTGATTGTGCCGTGACCTAGGAGCCCGCCCCGCTTTGCGGCGTTGCCGAACCACCGCGCGCTGGTCTTGGGAATACGGCGTTGCGTGAGAAAGTCGACGTAGACGAGGCCAAAGCGCTTGGCGTAACCCCAGCCCCACTCGAAATTGTCCATGAAAGACCATGCGAAATAGCCCTTGAGCGGCACGCCCGAACTAATGGCGGCGTGGCAGGCGCGCAGATGCTTGTCGAGGTAGGCGACCCGGTCGGGGTCGTCCACGCCGTTGGCGATGACCTTGTCGTCGAAGGCCGCGCCGTTCTCGGTGACATACAGCGGCACGGACGGGTACTCGGCCGCCACCCGCGTGACGACCTCCTGCAGCCCCAACTCGTCGATCTCCCAGCCCATCCCGGTGACCGGGCGGCCGCCGGTGACGAAGGAGACGTGCTCGCTGCCCGGCCACGGCGACGCCTCGGCGAACGGCGAGGTGACCACGTGGCCGGCCGCCCCCTCCCGCCCGGTGACGGTGTGCCGGCTGTAGTAGTTGATCCCGAGGACGTCGATGGGGGTGCCGATGAATGCCATGTCGCCGTCTCTGATCACCTCTTCAAGGCCGTATGGGGTCAGATCGGCCAGCACGTCCTCTGGGTAGCGCCCGCGCAGCGCGGCGTCGAGGAAGAGGCGGTTTTGCATGCCGTCGATCCGGCGCGCCGCGTCGATGTCCTCCTCGGCGTCGCTCGCCGCGGACACCGCGTACAGGTTGAACGCGGGTCCGATGGACGTGCCGGGCCGGCGCAGCGCCTCCGTCGCCATGCCGTGCCCGAGTAGAAGGTGGTGCGCGGCCCGCACGGAGGCCGCCGAGTCCCGGCGCCCCGGGGCATGGTCGCCCGAGGCGTACCCGAGAAAGGCCGCGCACCACGGCTCGTTGATCGTGATCCACCGGCGCACGCGGTCGCCGAGGCCCTCCTGGACCAGGCTCGCGTAGTCGGCGAAGCGCAGGGCGCAGTCGCGCTCCGGCCAGCCGCCGGCGTCTTCGAGCGGCTGCGGCAGGTCCCAGTGGTAGAGCGTGGCCCACGGCTCGATCCCCGCCTCGAGCAGGCAGTCCGTCAGCCGCCGGTAGAAGTCGAGGCCCGGCTCGTTGACCGGTCCCGACCCGGCCGGCTGGACGCGCGGCCAGGCGATCGAGAAACGGTACGCGGTGACGCCGAGCTCGGCCATCAGCGCGACGTCCTCACGGAACCGGTGGTAGTGGTCGACCGCGACGTCGCCCGTGTCGCCGCCGAGCACGGCGCCCGGCTTGCGGCTGAACGTGTCCCAGATGGAGATGCCCCGGCCGTCTTCCGCGAAGGCGCCCTCGACCTGGTAGGAGGCAGTCGCCACGCCCCACACGAAACCCGCGGGGAAGGCCAGCTCGAGCTCTGCTTGCGATCTCTGAGTAGTCACGCCTTCAACGCACCTTCCATGATTCCGCCGATGATCTGGCGACCGAACACGATGAACACGACGAGGAGCGGCAACACTGCCACGGTGGTCCCGGCGAACATGAGCGTGTAATCCCTGAAGTACGCGTTGGCCAGGTTGTTGATAGACAGCTGCACGGTCGGGTTCTCGGGATTGAGCACGGCCAGCGGCCACATGAAGTCATTCCAGGTCTGCATGAAGGTGAACAGACCGAGCACGCCCGCGGCCGGCCGCAGGGCGGGCAGCACGACGCTCCAGTAGATGCGGAAGGTCGAGCAGCCGTCGACGCGTGCCGCCTCGATGAGCTCGTCCGGCACGGCCTGCGCGGTGTACTGCCGCATCATGAACACGCCGAATCCGGTGACCAGGAACGGCACGATGACCGCCTGGATCTGGGCATCCCAGTTGATCTTCACCATGATCATGTAGAGCGGGATGATGCCCATCTGAACCGGGACCATCATGGTGGCGATGACCGTGAGCAGCAGCGCGTTCTTGCCACGGAAACGCAGCTTGGCGAAGGCGAAT
>CALAED010000359.1 GCA_937891035.1 uncultured Thermomonosporaceae bacterium
CCTCGAGCGCGTCGTCGGTGAACTCCAGATCGACCCCGTCCAGCTCGAACAGCCGATGGTACTGCTTGACCAGGGCGTTCTTGGGCTCGGTGAGGATCTCGATGAGCGCTTCGCGGTCGAGGTTGTGCACCGAAGTGATCACTGGGAGCCGGCCGACGAACTCCGGGATCATCCCGAACTTCAGCAGGTCCTCCGGCATGACGTCACAGAACACGTCGGCCGTGTCCTCGAAGTCGTCCTTGGAGCGCAGCACCGCGCCGAAACCCATGCCCTGCTTGCCGACCCGCTGCTCGATGATCTTTTCCAGACCGGAGAACGCGCCACCGCAGATGAACAGCACGTTCGTCGTGTCGATCTGGATGAACTCCTGGTGCGGGTGCTTGCGGCCGCCCTGTGGCGGCACGCTCGCCGTCGTCCCCTCCAGGATCTTCAGCAGGGCCTGCTGAACGCCCTCGCCCGAGACGTCGCGGGTGATCGACGGGTTTTCGCTCTTGCGAGCGATCTTGTCGACCTCATCGATGTAGATGATCCCCGTCTCGGCCTTCTTGACGTCGTAGTCCGCCGCCTGGATCAGCTTCAACAGGATGTTCTCGACATCCTCGCCGACGTATCCGGCCTCGGTCAGGGCCGTGGCGTCCGCGATGGCGAACGGGACGTTGAGCAGCTTGGCGAGCGTCTGCGCGAGCAAAGTCTTGCCGGACCCGGTCGGCCCGAGCAGCAGGATGTTGGACTTGGCCAACTCGACCGCGTCGTCCCTGCTGTTGTCCCCGGATTGGATCCGCTTGTAGTGGTTGTAGACCGCGACGCTCAGCGCCTTCTTGGCCTTCTCCTGCCCGATGACGTAGGAGTCGAGGAACTCGTAGATCTCCCGCGGCTTGGGCAGGTTGTCCCACTTCATCTCGGAGGAATCGGACAGCTCCTCCTCGATGATCTCGTTACAGAGATCGATGCACTCGTCGCAGATGTACACGCCAGGGCCCGCGATGAGCTTTTTAACCTGCTTCTGGCTCTTTCCGCAGAACGAGCACTTGAGCAGGTCACCACCGTCGCCGATGCGTGCCACCCAGATCTCTCCTTTTCATGGGGCCGCGCGTCCAAGATGCGATGAAAGGCGCGCCCTGGAAGCTTTCGACGTTGGCTCCGACGTTACCGTCTCTGGGGCGGTAGGTAAGCCCCTCCTTCGGAAGTCTGACGGCCAGCCGGTGTCTGCCGGTTGCCGCCCTTACGACGACACTACCTCGGCACGGCGCTTCCTGCTTGCGAAGACGTCGTCCACCAGACCATAGACTTTGGCTTCTTCCGCGGTAAGGATCTTGTCGCGCTCGATGTCGGCCCTGACCTCCTCGATCTTCCGGTTGGAGTGCCGGGCGATGATCTCCTCGAGCTGCTCGCGGATCCGCATGATCTCGCGTGCCTGGATCTCGATGTCGCTCGACTGCCCGTACGTGCCCTCGGTGGCCGGCTGATGAATCAAGATCCGCGAGTGTGGCAGCGCCGCCCGCTTGCCCGGCGTCCCGGCGGCCAGCAGCACGGCCGCGGCCGAGGCGGCCTGGCCGATGCACACCGTCTGGATGTCGGGCTTCACGAACTGCATCGTGTCGTAGATCGCGGTCATCGCGGTGAACGACCCGCCGGGAGAGTTGATGTAAATGCTGATGTCCCGGTCAGGGTCGATCGACTCCAGGGTCAGCAGCTGCGCCATCACGTCGTTGGCCGACGCGTCGTCGATCTGCACGCCGAGGAAGATGATCCGCTCCTCGAAGAGCTTGTTGTACGGGTTCATCTCTTTGACCCCGTACGTCGTCCGCTCCACGAAGGACGGGATGATGTACCGGCTCTCGACCGGACGCACGCCGCCGCCCGCCTCGATGCTCGGTCGGATCAGATCACTCATGTCTGTGCCTCCGCTCAGTCCTGGCCTCACGAAACGGGGCCCTGGGAGGGCACCTGGGTGGCGCTCAGCACCACCGAATCAACGAAGCCATAGTCCCTGGCCTCCTCGGCGGTGAACCAGCGGTCGCGGTCGGAGTCCCGCTCGATCTGCTCGAGCGGCTGACCGGTGTGGAAAGAGATCCGCTCGGCGAGCGTCTTCTTCACATACAGCATCTGCTCGGCCTGGATCTTGATGTCGGAGGCCGTACCTCCGATGCCGCCGGACGGCTGGTGCATCATGATCCGCGCGTGCGGCAACGCGAACCGCTTGCCGTGCGCGCCGGCGCACAGCAGGAACTGGCCCATCGACGCCGCCAGCCCCATGCCGACCGTCGCGACGTCATTCGGGACGTACTGCATGATGTCGTAGATCGCCATGCCGGCCGTCACCGAGCCGCCGGGCGAGTTGATGTACAGGTAGATGTCACGCTGGCCGTCCTCGGCCGACAGCAGCAACAGCTCCGCGCAGATGCGGTTGGCGATGTCGTCGTCGACTTGCTGGCCGAGGAAGATGATGCGCTCGCGCAGCAGCCGCTGGAACAGCTGATCCGACAGCGGCAGGAGCGGCGCCTCGGCCACCCGGGCCGCGACCGGTCTCAGCTCTTCGGCGGGCCCGGATCGGAGCCGCCCACGCCTCTCGGGCGCCCTCGGCGCCTCCCCTGCGGGAGATAGGCCGGGCCCGGTCGGCTGGGGGAACACAGCCTCGGCGGGTGCGAGGCGCGCGCCTCCCTCGTCGCTCGTTGATTCGCTCGCAAGCTCGCTCACGGGGGTCTTCCTCCGTCGATATCAGTCCGCTGATTGGACAGTAACGCGCTCTGGACGCCACTTACGTCGTGAGGTACGCGTTTTCGCTCGGGGCGTATCACCCCGCCCGGACCTCGCATGATCACCACGCCGGTAACGGCGGCGCGCCGTCCGCCGGATCGGCCATGGACGACCCCCGCCGGGCACCGCACGGGCACCGGCCGGCACGGCGCCGCGTACCCACCCATGGTCGGCTCGGGCGGGGGCGCCACTCCGGCCGTGACGGCCGTGAGCAGCGGCGGCCCGGTGAGGTGACGGCCGGGTGACCCCGATGGCGGCTGGCCCGGTGGCGGCCCGCCGGCCGTGGCGTTAATGATCGTCAGGCGTCCGGCTTGTCGGTGGTCTTGGCCGCGGGGGCGGCTTCGGCGGCCGATTCGGTCTTGGCCGCCGCATCGCCCACCTCGGCCTCGGCCGCCTCCGCCGCCTCGCCCGATGTGTCGGTTTCGCCGGCTTCGTTGGTGTCGTCGGCTTCGTTGGTGTCGTCGGCCTCGTCCGCTTCTTCTGCCTCGCCGGTGGCCAGGGTCTCGCCGCTGATCTCCTTGCGGATGGCCTCGACGTCGAGCTCGGTGCCCGACTCCTCGGTGACCTTGACGTGCTCGACGATGAGGTTGAGCGCCTTGTTGCGCAGCACCTCCGAGACGAGGGCCGGCAGCTGTCCGCTTTCGGTCAGGTGCTGGGCGAGTTGCTGCGGCTCCACGCCCATCTGCATGGCCTGGGTGACGACGTACTCGCTGAGCTCCTCGTTCTCGACGCCGAGCTCCTCTTGGAGCGCCAGCTGGTCGAGCACGAACCCGCCGCGTACGGCCTGGCGGGCCGCGTCCGCCACCTCGTTGTCGAACTCCTCTGCCGACTTGCCCTCGGATCTGAGGTAGTCGGCGCGGGTGAGCCCGGCCTGCTGCAGCTGCTGGTCGAGTTGCTCGTTGCGCCGGGAGATCTCGCTTTCCACGACGCGTTCGGGGAGCGGGAAGTCGACCTTGTCGAGCAGGGCCTCGAGCGAGTTGTCGCGGGCCTGTGCGAGCTGCTG
>CALAED010000360.1 GCA_937891035.1 uncultured Thermomonosporaceae bacterium
CAGCCGATCGAATTCGTCAACGAACCCGGCCTGCTCGGCCACGATGGTGAGGGCGTCGCCGGGCAGGGCCCGTTCGCTGAGCTCGACCAGCCGATCGGCGTCGGTGCCGAGGTCGTCGAGGAGGGTCAGGTCGCCGGCCGGCTCGGCGTCGGACAGCTCACCCAGCGGTTCGGCGAGCAGCGCCGCGATCTTGCTGCTGCGGCCGGACTCCGGGTCGGAGACGAACAGGCGCGGCTCCTCGTCGCCTTCAAGCCGGACTACCGCGAACCAGGTGTCGTCTTCCTCGATAAGCATCAGGACAAGATCGCCTATCGCCTCGACGGCCGTTTCGCGCATCAGGTCGGTGACGTCGTCAAGGCTTATGATCTCGCTGAGGTCGGCATCGGCTCCGATCCAGCCGGCCTCGGTGCGGGCGAACACGGCGGCAAAGTACGGCACATCTCCCATTGTGGCCGGTCAGCCGATCGTGTCCACCACGCGCTCAAAGGGCGTTCCAAACCCGAGACGGCCCGCGATGCTCATCAACACCTCGTCCGGGTAAAGATCGAGATCACCGGAAAGCGCTCCAAGCTCCATCTCGTCGATGCCCAGGTCGGTGAAAATCGACATATCTCCGGCCGGCAGGACCAACTCGAGGTCGTCGTCGTCCTCGTCCGGGATCGGAATATCCAGATATTCCAGGACCTGTTGCGCCAGCGGCCAGTCCAATGCGGCCGTCAGGTCCGACAGGAACACCATCACGTCGTCGCCCAGCACTCGGATGGCCACAAAGAAGTCGTCGCCGACGGCCACGAGCCCGATGGTGCCGCCGATGCTCGGCTGCTGCCGCAGCGCCTGGATCAGCCCCGCCAGGTCTTCGGTCAACGCGACCGGAAGCAGGTCCGCTTCCCAGCGGTCGTCCTCCCTATACACCACGACGGCGAAATCCGTCGCGTCAAACTCCGTCATGGCCACTCCACTGGCGCGGTATCTGCCTGGGCATAGTGGCAGATGCCGCGCGCCGGCGCGTACCGCACGCGCAAAGACTCCCACGTTGCGTCGCACCGCGACCGCCCGGCGGGGTACGGGCGGCCGGCGCGAACGTCGGGGAAGCCGGTGGCCGTAAGTAGGTAAGTAAGTAAGTAAGTAGGTGGGTGGCTGTCAGTGGATCCGGAACGACCGCATGCGCAACATGGCGTGGATCCTGGCCCGCCTGGCCCGCCGCGGCGTCACCCGCTTACGCAGCTCACGCGCTTCGGCCAGTTCGCGTAGGAAGATCGCACGACGGCGGAGCCGATCCTTGGTCTCCTGTTCGTTCAGTTCCTCCATTCCAAGATGCTTCCCGTGACCTGCGCTTCCATTCCGCCGTTTGGTCACCTCGGCTACCGTTGTCCGCCATGGAGACTCTCGTCGCGGACCATCCGCTGGTGGCGCACAAGCTGACGGCGCTGCGGGACGAGCGCACCGACTCGCCGACGTTCCGCCGGCTGGCCGACGAATTGGTGACGTTGCTCGCCTACGAAGCCACCCGCGATGTACGGGTCGTCGCGACGACCGTGCAGACCCCGCTGGCGCCGTCGGACGGCGTACGGCTGGACCGCCCGGCGCCGATCGTCGTGCCGATCATGCGGGCCGGGCTCGGCATGCTCGACGGGATGGTCCGGCTGCTTCCAACGGCGGAGGTCGGGTTCCTCGGCATGGTGCGCGACGAGGGCACGCTCCGGGCCCAGCTTTATGCCAGCCGGCTCCCGGAGGATCTATCCGGGCGCCAGTGCTATGTCCTCGATCCGATGCTCGCGACGGGCGGAACCCTCGCGGCGGCCGTCCAGTTGCTGCTCGATCGGGGGGCCAACGACATCACCGCGCTGTGCCTGCTGGCGGCGCCCGAAGGCGTCAAGCGGATGGAGCAGGCGTTCGCCGCCGCCGAGGTGCCGGTCCGGGTGGTGACCGCTGCCATCGACTCCCACCTCAACGACCGCGGCTTCATCGTGCCCGGCCTCGGCGACGCAGGGGACCGACTGTACGGAGTGGTCTGAGGACGATCGGGCCACCAGGGCCGTGCGCATATGGCCTGCCGTCGCCGCCGCCCGATGCGCAAGGACACACACGGAGCCCTTGAGTAAGAGGGAATTTCGCCCCGTAACCGTTACTGTAGAACCCAGCCTGGATCGATGGGTCGATCGAAGGGTCGATGTTTCGCGGGAGGCCCTCGTTGGCAATGTCGTACGCCATGGACGCCGGCATCCGCGTCCCCTTCGTGTCCGCGTCGTCGTTCGCGGTGCCGACATGAGGCTCATCACGCCCGGCGACTCAGCGCCGTCGTCGGTCATCCGCTACCTCCTTCCGCACGAGGCCCAGGTCATCACGGTGCGGCGGCATCCCGCCGTGCTCATGTTCCCGGTGGGGCTGGTGCTGGGCGGCCTGATCCTCGCGGGAGTGCTGAGCAACACCATCGCCGGCGACGCCGGCTCCGTGGCCAACCTGGTGTGGTGGCTGTGGCTCGGCCTGCTGGGGTGGTTCGTATGGAAAGTCGCCGAGTGGTCGGTCGACTACTTTGTGATCACTAACCAGCGCATGTTGCTGACCACCGGGTTGATCACCCGCAAGGTCGCGATGATGCCGCTGGCGAAGGTCACCGACATGAGCTTCGAGCGCTCGATTAGCGGGCGCATGCTCGGGTACGGGACGTTCGTCCTGGAATCGGCTGGTCAGGACCAGGCCTTGCGGACGGTCCCGTACCTGCCTTACCCCGAGCAGCTCTACCTCGAAGTCTGCGAAATGATCTTCCCCCCGAAGGCGCCACCGACGGAAGAAGACCAGGTTCAGTCCGAGCTCGACAACCGCATGAAGGAGCTCGCGGTGGTCGACGCGGTGCTGGAGAGCGAGACCGATCCGGTGAAGCTGACAAGGCTCAACGATCGGAAGGACAAGATCCAAGCCCGCGTACGAGACCTGCACGAGCGCTTGGAGCAGATCGCCGCCGAGAAGGAGGGTACGCGGCGTCCGTAGGTGTCAGCAGATGTCAAGAGAGCACCAAAAAGCATGCCGACCTCCCGATTTTTCCGAAGTTGGCCAAAGTTGGTGAGTTACTCTCGATGTGTACTAACCCCAAGCGTGCAATCATGTCGTCACCGAGGCCGCCTGTTTTCTTCCGCTAAGTGAGTTTCCATGCCGGGTCCAGGCAACGTTGGAGATCGTGTCCGCAACCTGCGACTGACTAAGCGCCTGTCGCAGGCCCAACTGGCGGGTCACGATCTCTCCGATAGCTACATCTCGTTGATCGAGTCGGGCAAGCGAACCCCGACACCGGCCGTACTTCGGCTGCTCGCAGAGCGGCTCGGCTGCACGGCGGAATACCTTGCGGACGGCATCGAGCCCGAGCAACGCACCCATCTCGAGGTACGCGGTCGGTACGCCGACCTCGCGCTGCTCAGCGGTGACCTCGAGGCCGCGCTCACGGAGTTCGATGAGGTCATCGCGCGCAGCGACAGCCCGAGCCTGAGCGCCCGCGCCACGTGGGGACGAGCACGTGCGCTCGAGGAGCTCGGCCGTATCGAAGAGGCGATCCTGTCCTTCGAAGAGATCCGTGAGTCGATGGAGCGGGATACCGGCCGGGCCACCACGCTGCCATCGCTCATCGCGTTGACCCGCTGCTACCACGCCGTCGGCGATCTCGGCCAGGCCATCGCCCTGGGCGAGCGGGCGCTTGACCGGTTGGGCGAGCTTGGCCTGGGGCTGGGCACGGAACGCGACGAGTTGACACGAGTGCTGCTGCTCGCCTACATCGACCGCGGTGACGTGGCCCGTGCGCATGATCTCGGTCGCGCCGTGCTCGGCGACACCGAGGAGGTGCCGACCACCGAGCCGACGATCACCGAGCCGTCGGCGACGGCGGTTTCGGCGGCGACGGACAGGGCGGCCGACGTCGCCGTGACGGAGGCGTACCGCGTGGCCAGCCTCCGCGCCCTCGAGCTGGGCGCCGCCGGCGACGCGCTCTACCTCGCCGAGCGGGCGCTCGCCGTCAAGAGCGAGAGCACAAGGACGAGCGCGTGGGCGCGGCTGCGCGCCGCCGCGGCGCGGGCACTGCTGCGCGGAGTCCCCTCATATCGTCCCGCGCGCGAGGGCAACCCCGCCGCCGAGGCGCTGGAACTGCTGAACGCCGCCGCCCCGCATCTTGACGGCATCGAGGCCGTGGACTGCGCGGTCGAGACCGCGCGGGCCCGGCTGTTGGCCGGCGACCTCGCGGCCGCCGTGACGGACGTCGATTCGGTGCTGCGCGATCTGGACTCTCCCGACCAGCCGTACACCGATGACGCGGCCGCTCTCGAGGGCGTCCGGGCCCGCCTGGTGCTCGCCCAGGCTCGGTTGGCCCAAAACGATCGCAAGGGTGCGCGGGAAGTCCTGCGGGTCGCCACCGTGCGACTCGAGAAGGTCACCCCGGGCCGCCCAGTCGCCCAGGCCTCCCGGGAGCTCGGCGATCTCCTCGAGGCCGCAGGCGACGAGGCGGGTGCCGCACTGGCCTACCGCCGGGCGCTCGAGGCCGCCGGCCTCTACCCGGCCGCGCGGAGCATCTCCGTCGCCCTCGCCGGCCAGTGACACGACTCACCCGGCGGTGACGAGGGCGACGCCGACGAGGGCGAGGACGACGCCGAGCCGCTGCACCATGCGCAGCCGCTCGCTGTAGATGATCCTGGCAAAGAGCACGGTGATCGCCGGATACAGCGAGGTCAGCACAGCAGCCAGGCTGAGCATGCCCGCACGGGCGGCGAAGAGATACAGCATGTTGGCCAGTGCGTCGAGGACGCCGGCCAGCAACGCGATCAAGAGCGCGGCCGGGTCCGTGCGAATCGGCCGGGCCGGCGTCGGCGGACGAGGCTGCGACGCCTGCCCCATCGACTCCGTACGCGGCGTTGACTCGGTAGCCCCAGGTGACCGGGCCGGCTGAACCCGCCGGACCGGCCAGGTCGGCCAGGCCCAGCGCGCCGCCACCAGGACGACGAGACCCACCGCGACGACCACCGCGAAACCGGCCGCCCGCGAGATGACCAGCGGCCACAGCCCGCCGTCTCGGCCGGCCTCCCGCAGCAGGATGAAAAAGACGCCGAAGAACGTCCCGGCCAGGGCGGCCAAGAGGGGCCCGCGCATCGACTGGGCCGGCCGGGCCCGGCGGCCGCCGGAGCGCGGCTCTTCCATGCTGACGAGGCAGATGGCGGCCAGGCAGGTCGCCACGCCGATCAACACGGACGCCCCCGGCCGCTCGCCGCGCAGTAGGCCGGCCGCCACCGGCAACAGTGCGGATACCAGCGCAGCCACCGGCGCCACCACGCTCATCGGTCCGCGCGCCAGCGCGCCGTAAAAGACCATCAGCCCGGAGCCGCCAGCAACCCCCGCGATCAGACCCCAGACCGCGTCGTGCGAGCTGAGCGAGTTGCCGGTGGCCAGGGCGGCCACCATGAGCACGATCAACCCGATCGGCAGGCTCACCAGGAGCACCGAGCGGGCCGAGGCCCGGCGCGACGCGGCACCGCCGAAGAAGTCAGCGGCCCCATAGACCACGGCCGAGCCGAGCGAGAAGATGATCAGGGTCATGTGGCCGGCCCGATCACCCGGGTCTCGATCCGTACGTCCGGAGCGAGTGCACGCAGCCGTCCGGCCAGGTCATCGCCCGCCTCGGCCAGCCGGTCGAGCGGATAGGGCGCCAGGCGCTCGAGCACGAACAGCGCGTTCTTCGTGGTCTCCGTGATGCGCGTCCGCACGCATTGCCGCCAGTTCCAGCGCCGGCAGGTCACGCCGGCGTCGTCGCGCCAGACCACCTCGCCGGGCAGGGGATGTTCCACGACAGCGGCGCCCGCGGCGACGGTGTCGAACGGCTCGTCGCCGGTCGCCCGCGTCAGCCGGGCCGGCCCCCGATACGCGTCGATGTCCTCGCCGCCGATCGGGAGCACGTGCTCGACGCTGACCGCGTTGTAGGCGTCGACCACCCGGTTGATGGCGGGCAGCGCGTCTGTGCGGCCGCGGGCCAGCAGCGCGTCGACGGAGGGCTTGGTGCGCTTGGGCTTGGCGCCGAAATCGCGGTAGGCCGCCCGCCAGGCCACCACATGATCGTCATCGTCTGGAGCGATCGCCCGTCGTGCCGCCGTGGCCAGCCAGTCGGCCGAGTCGTCGTCGCTCGGCCCGTTCACGACGCCTTCGGCGATCATGAGCAGGACGGCGAAATCCGGGCGGAGCGTCCGGACGGCATCGTCGACCACAATAGTGTGCAGGCTGTACGACATTTCGGTTCCTTTGCGGTCAGTCCGGAACGATCCGGACGATCAGCATAGTGCACTTTAATGCGATACTCAGTTCGTTAAAACGACCGGCGCCAGGGGAGGTGACGAGGTGGGCGAGGCCGGACCACCCGCCGCCGGCGGCGGCGCGAGCGAGACCGACGCGCCCGGCGCAGGCGCGGCAAGCCCGCACGGCGTCGGCCAGGCCGTCGCGCATACCGTACGAGCCCTGCGTTCCTCGCACGGATGGACCCTTGACCAACTCGCCACCCGCGCCGGGGTCAGCAAGGGCGTGCTCGTCGCGCTCGAGCAGGGGCGGGGCAATCCCAGCCTCGGCACGCTGATCCGGATCTCGGAGGCGCTCTGCGTTCCGCTGACCCGGCTGGTGCAAATCGAGGAGGAACCGCCGATACGACTCTTCCCGCCCGATCGGCACGTCGCGCTATGGCGGGGCCCGGTCGGTGGCAGCGGCACTCTGCTCGCCGGCAGCGATCCGCGGCCGTCCGTGGAGCTGTGGATCTGGGAGCTGCGGCCGGGCGAGCCGCACGACAGCGATCCGCACGCGCCGGGGACGCGCGAGGTCGTGTACGTCGAGCGGGGCACGCTCACGCTGACCGTCGACGGGCGTTGCCAGCGCGTGGCCGAGGGGACGGCGGCGGTGTTCTTCGGTGACCGCCGGCACTCCTATGTCAACGAGGGCGACGTGCCGTGCCGCTACTTCCTCGCCGTTATGGACCCCTAACCGGGTCCGGCCCGGGCGCCAGGTAACGCAACGTGCCCACGATATCTGCAGCAAAATTCCGGATATGGACGAGATTGACGCTGGGATCATCCGGCTGCTGCAGGCGGACGCCCGCCGATCCAATCGAGAGCTCGCCCGTACGCTCGGGATCGCGCCATCGACCTGCCTGGAACGGGTCCGCGCGCTCACCAGGCGCGGGGTGATCCGCGGCTATCACGCCGACATCGATCTGGGCGCGCTCAACCGGGGCCTGCAAGCGCTCGTCTCCGTGCAGGTACGCCCGCTCAGCCGCACGGTCATCGAAACGTTCAAGACCACGGTCAGCGGCTTTCCGGAGGTGCTGAGCGTGTTCGTGCTGTCGGGCGGCGACGATTTCTTGCTGCACGTCGCGGTCCAGGATCTCGAACACCTGCATGCCTTCCTGCTCGACCGGCTGACGAGCCGCCGGGAGATCGCCACCTTCCGGACCTCGATGATCTTCGAGCGAGTGCACAACACGAAGCTCAGCCGGCTTCCCGACCCCGCCTCCGCGGGTGCCTGACGTCGCCGCGGTACGCCCCCGGGCGGACGGCGACAAAGATCGAGGCGAGCGACCCGGAGCGGCATCCACCACGACCGGTCACCACCGCCCTCCGCACCGGAGTGGCTTACCACCGCGCCAACTCATGAGGGCCGCCGCCGCTGCCCCGGCGGCCGCGACACCGGTATTTTCCGAGCATGAGGCGCATCGGGATCGAAGAGCGACGGGCGCGGCTCGCCGTACGGCATCACCTCTCGGGCCCCGCACCCGGCGTGGTCGAGGCCGCCGCCGGTGTGGTGGCATTGCACGGCACCGACGCGGCGAGCGTGTACCTGTCGGCCGCCGCCCGAATGCACGCGCCCTCGCTGGAGACGATCGACGCCGCGCTCTATGCGGACCGCTCCCTCGTCCGCATCCTCGGCATGCGCCGCACGATCTTCGTGCCGCCCATCGAGCTCGCGCCCGTCGTTCAGGCCGCCTGCACCGACGCGATCGCCGTTAAAGAGCGGCGCAGGTTCGTCGCGGCGCTGACCGAGGCGGGCATCGACATCGGCCGGCACGCGAACGTCGCCGACTGGCTCGCCGACGTGGGCGAGTCGGCCGTACGGGCGTTGCGCGCCCGCGGCGAAGCGCTGTCGGTCGAGCTGTCGGCCGAAGAGCCGCGGCTGCGCACGCGGTTGGTCATGGCACCGGGCAAAAGCTACGAAAGCACGGTCAGCGTCGCGGGCCGGCTGTTGCCCATCCTCGCCGCGGAGGGCCGAATCGTACGCGGCCGTCCGCGCGGCTCCTGGCTGAGCACGCGATACCAATGGGCGCCGGCCGAGGCGTGGCTGCCGGCCGGCGCCGGCACCACGTGGGACGCGGCGTCCGCGCAGGCCGAGCTGGTCCGCCGGTGGCTGGCCAGGTTCGGCCCCGGCACCCTCGCCGATCTCAAGTGGTGGACGGGGCTGACGGTCGGCGAGGTCAAGCGCGCGCTCACCGCCGTACGGCCGGTCGAGGTCGATCTCGGTGGCACGACCGGATTCGTGCTCGCCGAAGACGCCGACCCGGTCCCCGCCCCCGAGCCATGGGTGGCACTGCTGCCCGCCCTCGACCCGACCCCGATGGGCTGGACCGAGCGCGACTGGTATCTCGGCGAGCATCGGGCGGCGC
>CALAED010000361.1 GCA_937891035.1 uncultured Thermomonosporaceae bacterium
GCGGGCGCGAAGGAGTTCATCTCCACCGTTCCGTCCTTCCTGCGGGCCTCCCGCGGGAAGGACGCGCCGGAACGGGATCTCGCGCTCATCCCGGCATTGGGCTATCCGCCGTACGAATTCGGGGCGCGCCTCGCGGGCTTGACGGTGCGGCGGGTGCCGGTCGACGCCGAGTACCGGATGGACCTCGATGAGATCCCCGACCGGCTCGCCGCCCGCGCCCTGTACATGTGGGTGAACAGTCCGTCCAATCCCACCGGTGTCGTCGAGCGGCGGCTCGACGAGGTCGTCGAGTGGGGGCGCGAGCGCGGAGTGCTGATCCTTTCGGACGAGGCGTACGCGGAACTGACCTGGCGCGATCAGCCGCGTACCGCCTTGGCCGCCGGGCTCGACGGCGTGCTGGCCGTGCACAGCGCCGCCAAACGCTCCAACGCGCCGGGTCTGCGCGTCGGCTTCTTCGCCGGCGATCCGGCGCTGGTCGCCGCCCTGCTGCGGTCACGTCGCATGGCGGGGCTGATCGCCGCCGAAGAGTCGCAGCGTGCCGCGGTGCGACTGTTCGCCGACGACGGGCACGCGGCCGAACTCCGGGCGCGAACCGCCGCCCGCCTCGCGGGCCTGGTGGAACTGTGCAATTCCCACGGGCTGCGCTGTGCGCATCCGGACGGTTCCATGTTCCTCTGGGCGGCCGCGCCGGGCGGTGACGGAGTGACGTTCGCCTACAACGCCGCGACCCGGGCCGGCCTGATCATCGCGCCGGGCATCGACTACGGCCCCACCGGGTCAGGACACGTCCGCCTCGCGGCGGTACACGACCCCGGCGCCATCGAGGAGCGGTTGGGCGCGCTGGCCGCGGCCGGCGCGATCTAGCCCGGCCAGTCGGCACGTCAGTCAGTCACGGCCGGCCGGTACACCGCCGGCCGGCGCCGCGCCCCATGGCGCACAGCACGTAGCCCGTAGCACGAGCGGCGAGAGGCCGCGCCGTACATAGCCTGAAAGGAGCGGATTCCATTGTTCCAGAGCAATGTGCCCGCCGAGGTCGACGCACTGTGGACTCGACGGGACACGCTGACATCGGCGGACCTCGCCGCGCGAGAAGTCGTCGTCGCCGCGATCGACATGTTGGATCGCGGCGAGGCCAGGGTGGCGTACGTGGATCCCGAGAGCGACAAGATCCTCGTGGACGAACGCGCCAAGCACGCGATTTTACTCGCGTTCCGGCTCCTTGACATGAAGGAGTCGAAGGCCGGTCCTTTCGACTACCACGACCGAATTCCATTGAAGCGACATTTTCCAGGGGTACGGGTCGTCCCTGGGGCCATCGCACGCTGGGGGAGTCATCACGCGCCGGGCGTGGTTCTCATGCCCTCGTTCACCAACATCGGTGCCTATGTCGACAGCGGCACGATGGTCGACACATGGGCGACCGTGGGCTCGTGCGCGCAGATCGGGCGCAACGTGCATGTGTCCGGTGGGGTGGGCATCGGAGGCGTGCTCGAACCCCCGGGCGCGGTGCCGGTGGTCGTCGAGGATGACTGCTTTGTTGGGTCGCGATCACTCGTGGTGGAGGGCGCGCGGGTGCGCACGGGAGCCAAGCTTGGCGCGGGCGTCGTGCTCACCGCGAGCACGCGGGTCTTCGATGTGCAGACCGGCAAGGAGTTTCCGCGCGGCGAGGCGCCGCCGTGGTCGGTCTGTGTGAGCGCGACCCGCTCCAAAGTGTTCGACGGCGGCGAGTTCGGTTTCACGTGTCTCGCCGTCATCAAGCACCTCGAGACGGGGGAGGTGCACGACAAACTCGCCCTCGACGCGCTGTTCCGTGAGCACGGCTCGGCGGCGTGAAGCCGCCGGCATGACGGCCGCGGAGCCGGGTTCGGATCAGTCAACCCCCCGGGACACGTGCCGGGGCATCCTCAAAGGAGGAAAGCGCGATGCCGATGAGCACGGGCTTTGCGCGACGTCTCGACCCCGTGCTGCCGGAGGTGGCACGTCATTTCGGCACCCCGTTTCACATATACGACCTGCAGGGGCTGCGCGAGACGTGCGAGCACTTCAATGAAACCTTCGCCGCGACGCCCTACCGCGAGTATTTCGCGGTCAAAGGGCAGCCCAATCCGACCATGCTGCGATATCTCACCCAGTACGGTTTCGGGTTCGACTGCAGCTCACCCGCCGAGATCGTGGCCGCGGCCAAGGCCGGCGCGAGGGGCGAGGACATCTGCTTCACCTCCAACAACACCAGCTATGAGGAGTTGGAGATCGCCCTTCGGCTTGGCGCGATCATCACTGTGGACGATGAGACCGTCGTCGACAAACTGCTCGCCGTCGACGCCGCCCCGAGGTCGCTTTGCCTGCGGGTCCACCCCGGCACGGCCGCCGACGTGGGGGAGTCCTACCTCGGCGACGCGCTGTCGGCCAAGTTCGGCATCCGTATCGACCGCCTGCCTGAGGTGGCGGCCAAAGCCACCGGCCTGCCGGCGGAGTCCTTCGGCCTGCACATGATGCTCGGGTCCGGCTTCCTTCATCCCGACCCGTACTTTGTGAGCCTCGACCTGCTATTGGAGCAGGTGACGCGGTTGCGGGACGGACTCGGCCTGGAGATCACCTTCCTCAACCTCGGCGGCGGCATCGGCATCCCCTACCGGCCGGCGGAGCGGCCGTTCGATCTGCCGGCCCTGGCCAAGGGCGTCGTCGAGCGGCTGCGGGCCTGGGAGCAGCGGTCCGGCCGGCCCCGGCCAAGGATCCTTTTCGAGAGCGGGCGCTATGTGCTGACCCCCCACGGCGTGCTGGTCACCCGAGTGCTCAACCGGATGAGCAAGTGGCGCGAGTACGTCGGGGTGGACGCCGGCATGAGCGCGGTCGTCCGCCCCGCCATGTACGCCGACGCGTACCACCACATCACCGTGCACGACGCCGACGGCCGCTCCGAGGAGACCGTCGACGTCGTCGGCTCACTGTGTGAGAACAACGACAAGTTCGGCATCGCGCGGACCCTGCCCAAGACGACTGAAGGCGACCTGCTGCTCATCCACGACACCGGTGCGCACGCGCTGTCGATGGGCTTCACCTACAACGGCCGGCTCCGGCCGCAAGAGCTCTTGCTGCATCCGGACGGCACCGTCGAGCGGATCCGGCGCGCGGAGACGATCGACGACTACTTCGCGACGCTGGACTTCGCCCCCGACCGCCTCTCCCCGGCGCCCGCAGCTCTGATGTGAGGGCGTCGTTGTGAGGGCGTCATGAGGGCGTCGTTACGAACGGGTGTCCGGTGGGAACGCGATGCGCCGACGGCCGGAGCCAGGAGACCCGACAACGGGCACCCCTGGCTCCGGCGATACGTCTTACCCGCTCGACGACGTGGGCGGGCTCGCGGGCGGGGTCGTGCGGATGGCCACTGCCTTGCACTGGGTGTATTCGCGCAGGGCCTCGAAACCCTTCTCGCGCCCAAAGCCGGACCGCTTGTAGCCACCGAAGGGGAGTTCGACGGCGCCGGCCGCGCTGTAGTTGTTCACGAAGATCTGGCCCATCCGCAGTTCGCGGGTCAGGTGGTGGGCCAGGCCGACGTCACGTGTCCACACTCCGGCGGCAAGCCCGTACGACGTGCCGTTGGCCAGTTCGACGGCCTCGGCCAGATCCCGGAACGGCGTGACGCACAACACCGGCCCGAAGATCTCTTCCTGGGCCGGACGTGAGTCGTGCGGCACATCGTCGAAGATGGTCGGCTGGACGAAGAACCCGCCGGCCAGAGCGGGATCGTCGGGGACGCCGCCGCCGGTCGCCAGCCGGGCGACCTTCTTGCCCTCCTCCATGTAGCCGAGGACGCGGGTCCGCTGCTTTTCGGAGATCAGCGGCCCGAGGTCGGGATCGGTCTTGCCAGGGCCGATCCGCATGCGTTCGAAGGCCTCGACGAGCGCGGCGACCGTGCGCTCTCGCACCGATTCGTGGACGAGGAGTCGGGAGCCGGCCGAGCAGTTCTGGCCGGCATGCTCGGTGATCGAAGAGACGATGAGCGGGATCGCCTGCTCGGCGTCGAAGTCGGGGAAGACCAGGTGCGGTGACTTGCCGCCCAGCTCAAGGGTCACCGGCACGATGTTGGCGGCGGCACTGGTCATCACCAGCGTGCCGACCTCGCGCGAGCCGGTGAAGGCCATGTGGTCGATGCCGGGGTGGGCGGCCAGCGCCGCGCCGGCCTCCTCGCCGTAGCCGGGGACGACGTTGAACACCCCCGGCGGCAGCCCGGCGGTTAAAGCCAACTCGGCGATGCGCATGGGAGTCAGCGGGGCGTCTTCTGCCGGCTTGAGCACACAGGCGTTGCCGGCGGCCAGCGCGGGCGCGATGGTGCGCGCCACGACCTGCATCGGGTAGTTCCACGGGATGATGTGGCCGCACACGCCGTATGGCTCGGTTAACGTGTAGGCCACCGCGTCGGGCTGGGAGAACAGGGTGCTGCCGAACAACGCCTCGGCGCATCCGGCATAGAAGTCGAAATACCGGGCCGCCGCGTCCGCGTCCACGAACGCCTGTGACAGCGGTTTGCCCGTGTCCAGCGACTCCAGCTCGGCGAGCTCCTCGCGGTGGCTGCGTATCGCGTCCGCGATCCGCCGGCAGGCCGCGGCGCGATCGGCGGGGGACGCGTGGCGCCACTCGTTTTCGAACGCCTCGCGCGCCGAGGTGACGGCGAGGTCGATCTCCGCGCCGCCGCCCCGGGCGATCCTCGCGCACGCGGCACCCGTGGACGGGTCGAGAACGTCGATCACGTCGCGCGCCTCGACCGGCTTTCCCCCAATCAGCGCGGGTCGCAGCGGCAGCCCATTGCGCTGTGTCAACGCGGTCATTGACCCCTCCGAATTCGTGCGGTCGGCGCCGGCCTTCCGGACGAGGCCGCATGTTTCGTACGGAGTCGTATGGGATCGCCGGCGGTCTTCGTGCCTCTGTCGCAGACCCTAGTCTTCAGTACTCGAGCGAGGCGTGGAAGATACGCGTCAACTCTTCGGCGCCGACGTCGCGCGGGCAGCCGACGAGCAGGCGCTGCTGCTGGATCGCCCCGTCCACCAGCCGCGGGATGTCCGAGGCGTCGTAGCCGAAGCCGCCCACCCCGCGCGGGCCGCCGGTATCGGCCAGCAGATCGAGGATCGTCTGCGGCAGCACGTCGGCGCCACCCCGCGCGCCGACCCCAGCCAGGTTCGCGCCGAGCAGCTCGGCGGCCCGAAGATGCCGCTCCGGCGACGTCGGGTACGTGAACTCGAACGCCGCCGGAGCGGTCGCGATCACCGATTCGCCGTGCGGGACCAGCGGATGGTCGACCGCGTAATCATGTGGGCGATAGTCGGTGACCATGCCTGCGATGGGGTAGGCGCAGGCATGGGGGATATGGGTTCCGGCGTTGCCGAAGCCCATGCCGGCGTAGGCGGCTGCCTGGCTCATGCCGACGCGTGCCTCAAGGTCGGTCGGATTGAGCACGGCCCGCCGGAAGTACCGGCCGAGGAGCTCGAGGGCCTTCTCGGCCCAGATGTCGCTGATCGGGTTGGCGCCCACGTAGATCGGCCGGCCCGCCGGCGATGGGTAGGGCGGCCGGCGGTCGTACGGGCGCGCGGTGTAGGACTCGCAGGCGTGGGTCAGCACGTCGTAGCCGGAGGCGGCGGTGACGGCGGGCGGCAGGGTGAGCGTGTTGAGCGGGTCGATGATGGCGGCCGACGGACGGAGCCGCAGATCGCTGATGCCGGTCTTGATCCGCAGATCGGTGATGCCAAGCGCGACCATCGCGGTGCACTCGCTGCCGCTGCCCGCCGTTGTCGGCACCGCCACCAGCGGCTTGAGCGCGCCCGGAATCTTGCGGCCGGCGCCGACCGGCTTGTTCAGGTAGTCGCGCAGCGGAACGTCGGGGTAGCTGTGCAGCAGGTTGAGGACCTTGGCCGTGTCGATCGAGCTGCCGCCGCCCACCGCGACGTAGCCGTCCACCGGCCGGCCCGCCAACTCGCGCGCCGCCTCCTCGCAGCTGCGATCGGTGGGCTCGACGTACGCCTCGGCGAACACGGTCGTCTCGACGCCCGCCTGCTCCATCAGCGCGCCGACGCGGCCGGCCAGCCCGATGGCGGCGAGGTTGGGATCGGTCACCAGCAGCGCCGAGCCCACCCCGAGCGCGGCGAGCTCGTACCCGATCTCCTTGGTCGCGCCCAGCCCCATCCGCAGCGGCGGGGCCTGCCAGGTGACGATCGTCTCGTGCGGGTACGAGACGGGGACGGCCGCTCCGCCGGCCGCGGTGTCCGCCGCCGGCCGAGCGGCGACGCCTTGCCCGGCTCCGTCGGCTCCCGCCGCGTCGTCCGTGTTGTCCGTGTTAGCTGCGCTGGCTCCCTTGACGAACGCTGTGCTCATCGCTGTCCGTTTCTGCCGTCTGTGCCTGCGAGGAGTCCGACCACTCCGGATCGTGCCATCTGAACCGGGATGGTCTTAGGGGTTACTCCGAACACCTCGAGTATCATGCCCGCCGCCTCCGGCGTCGGAACGCTCAACATGCACAGCATTCGGTCGCCCGGCCGGGCGCACGACGCGAAGTACGCGTTGACATCGGCGTTTCGCGACTCCGGCAGGGCCGGATAAAGATCGGCCGGCTCGCCGATGCCACGGATGACCCCGGAAACGGGATCGAAGAAATGGTCCGGTGCGATGATCTTGGCTATCTCGGTCGCCCGTTCCGCCGCGTCCGGGTCGTGCCGCCCCGCTCGGATCTCGGGGTAGAACGTCACGCCGGGAACGCGGGTGAACGCGCGCATCACGCAGTAGACGATCGGGTTGTAGGTCTTGAGCACGAACAGATCGGGGAACCGCGACCAGTGCTCGTACAGCCGGGCGAAGTGGCTGCCCCAGCTGCGCGGGAAGGCGATGCCGCCCTGGTACCGCTCGCCGACGAACTGCGTGAGGATGTGCAGGAAGGTGCCGCCGGACGGCGTGGTGCACCATCGCGACGACAGTGCACCTACGACCGTACGGTCCGTCATGTCCGTCGCAAGCGTGATCAGGTCGGCTTCCCTGAACATGTCGCGCCGGTGGGCGAACAGGGTCCCCATCTTGAGGGTCGGCAGCGCGGCGATGAGCCCGGCGGTGATCGACTCCTCGACGTCCGCCGGCAGCGCCCGGTTGGGTACCAGGCTGCTGAACTCCAGCGTGCCGGTGCCCGTGCCGGTGTCGGACGCGGTCATGAGTTCACCTCCCGACGGACGGATCCGTAAGGCCCGCGTCAGGCGGGGATCATCACCGGGTCGGGCAGCTTCATCTCGGCCTTCTCGTCGACCGTGAGCTGATAGAGCTCGAAGAAGTACATCTGCCACAGCCGGTAGATGTCCTGCAGGTGCCGGAACACCTTCTCCTCGTCCTTGTCGCTCTTGATCAGCGTCTCGAGGACGCCCCAGACGAAGTCGTCGTGATGGTCGTCGAGGTCGGTGCCGACGTGCGCCCGCTGGCCCTTGATGTTGTCCTTGCCGAGGCGCTCCTCGAGGTTGTCCAGCCAGTCCGGCTGCGTACGCGTGGTCACGTACTCAACGAAGTACACGCTGGCGATCAGGGCGAGCGGCGTGCCCTCGTACTCGATGCCGTATTGCAGATACCCGGTGAGCAGCTTGGTGGAGAGCATCGGCTCGGTCGAGTAGATCTGGTCTTTGCCGACGCCGACCTTCTCCAGGTCCGCCGCGAACAGGCGGTCGTGCAGCATCTCGTCGTCGGTGTAGTGCGCCCACGCCTTGGCGGTCACCGGGTCGACCTTGGTGAAGTAGCGGATGGCCAGCGCGTCGACGGTGCGCTTGCGACGCAGCCGCAGGATGGTCTCGATGTTGTGCCGCTTGTAGTAGTCGAGGTTGATGTCCTTGCCCTCGAGCTGGTGCCGGGCGTACGGAATGTTCTCGTAGAAGTCGGAGATGCAGGTGTCGAGGAATTTGTCGACCCGATTGCGCAGCTCCTGCCGGGTGGTCTTCAGCATCATCGTGATCCTCCTTGCTATGCGATATGTCGGGTGTCACCAGGCGGGTCAGTGACAGCCACAACTGATGCTTCGAACTCGGTTGATGCGAGGCTTGCCAGCCGTCGCCGCATTCTTGCTGCCCACGATCACGCCGCCCGCTTCGTCGACCATCGCGGAGCCCGGGCAGATGAAGGTCAGGGCGAATTTGGTGGAGGGGGTCAGCCCAAGACCGATGTGCACGACTCCGTCGCGAGCGCCGTACGTTTCGTTGAGGCCGGAGTTCGCGGGGGTCAGTTCCATGTCGGTGTTGATGCCGAAGCCCAGCTCCCAGATGGTCCGATAGTGCGGCTCCGCCGCGAAAAGTTCGTTGAATACGGCGACCAGCGCGCCGCCCTCGTCCGTCCCGGCGGGGTCGCGCACGTCGGTGATCGCTCCGTCTCGCACCGTGACGGTCAGCGGATTTCTGTGCAGCGGGGTCAGCCGCTCGTAGAGATCGGCCTGTTCGGCGTCGAGCCTTCTGTCGTAACCGGCATGGACGATCGGCCAGCCCTTGAAGGTGAGGGTGCCGTCCATCGCCAGCCGGCGGTCGCCGTCGAATTCCATGATGTCGACCGGTAGCACGCTCAACTCGCCGGACGGCGCGATCTGCTGTTCCCCGGGCGCCAAGAAGCCCGCCTGCTGATTCCAGGAATAGTCGTCGGCGACCGGGTCGAAAGTA
>CALAED010000362.1 GCA_937891035.1 uncultured Thermomonosporaceae bacterium
GCCCTCTCCCTCGGCACTGGGCCGTCGATGCCGGACTCATCGTCGCCACCATGCGCCTCCCCTGCCGTGCCGCCGCGCCGCGCCATGCACCCCGAAACCTCGCGTCGAACTGACGTTCGATGTATTCGAACACACTAGCGCACGGCCGCCCCCGCGGCACAACCCCGCAGCACAAACGCAGGCACAAACGCACGGCACAAACCGCACGGAGGAAGCGGGTCAGCCCACCGGGTCGTCGGCGGCGGTTTGGTGGGGCACCCGCTCCGCGGGAATCGTGCCCATGCGTCCGGCCTGGAAGTCTTCGAACGCCTGGATGATCTCGGCTCGGGTATTCATCACGAACGGCCCGTACCGCGCGATCGGCTCGCGGATCGGCAGCCCGCCGAGCACCAGAACCTCCCAGCCGGCCTGGGCGGCCGACGGCTGCGTGTCGGCGGCCCGCACGCGGATCGCCGCGCCCTCGCCGAACACGGCCAACTGCCCTTCCCCCAGGGGCCGTTCTTCGGCGCCGGCGACGCCGCGGCCGGACAGGACGTACACCAGCGCGTTGAAGTCGCGTGGCCACGGCAGGGTGAGCCGGGCGCCGGGCGCGACGGTCGCGTGCAGATAGGTGATGGGCGTGTAGGTGATGCCCGGTCCCTCGTGTCCGGCCAGCGAGCCCGCGATGATCCGTACGAGCGAGGCGCCGTCGTCGGTGGCCAGCAGCTTCACGTCACGCGCTTCGATGTCCTGGTAGCGGGGCGGCGTCCACTTTCGTGCGCGCGGCAGGTTCACCCACAGCTGCACGCCGTGGAAGAGCCCGCCCGTGGCCACGAGCTCAGGCGGCGGCTGCTCGATGTGCTGGATGCCGGCGCCAGCGGTCATCCACTGGGTGGCGCCGTCGGAGATGAGTCCGCCGCCGCCCGTGGTGTCCTGGTGCCGGAAGGCGCCGTCGAGGATGTACGTCACCGTCTCGAAGCCGCGATGCGGATGCCACGGCGTGCCCTTGGCCTCACCGGGCCCGTACTCGACGGCCCCCATGTGGTCGAGCAGGACGAACGGGTCGGCCAGCTCCAGGTCGACGCCGGGGAACGGGCGGCGGACCTGGAAGCCCTCGCCCTCGAGGTGCCGCTGCCCGGTGACGATCCGGGTCACCGGCCGCCAGTCGGTCTCGGTCTCCGGCAGGCGGGGTAGCCGGGGCAGGGTGAGCGTGTCCGCGGTAACGGCTGGCATCGGGTCTCCTTCATCGTCCTGAACTCAAGGAATATGATTGAAGGTTCAACTATCCTGTGCGCGGACTCGCCGAACCCGTACCCCCTCACCATAAGTGATGGGTAGTTGAACGTTCAACTCTCGGCTACACTGGGTACGTGTCCGAAACCCGCTGGCTTACCCCTCCGCAGCAGCGCGACTGGCGCGCCTTCGTCGATGGCAGCGTGCGCCTGCTCGACGTTCTCGACCAATCCCTCAAGTCGGGACACGGGCTGTCAATGGCAGAGTACGAAATCCTCGTACGACTTTCCGAGGCGCCGGACAGAAAACTGCGAATGGCCCAGCTGGCGGCGGAGGCCAGCCAGTCGCGCAGCCGGCTCTCGCACACCTGCACCCGCCTCGAGCAAAAGGGATTGGTCCGGCGGGAGACCTGCCCGAGCGACAAACGCGGCGTCTTGGCGCATCTGACGGACGAGGGATTCAGGGCGCTGGAGCGGGCCGCCCACGATCACGTGAACACCGTGCGCGACTTCTTCATCGAGGTCGTGGAGCCCGCCGACCTGGAGGCCATCGGCCGGGCGTTCTCAGCCATCATCGTCCGGGTGGACAAGAGCCGCTGACCCACTCCTCCTTCGTTCCGTCCGCCGGCGCACGCGCCGAGGCGGCCCGCCCGAAACCGCGGGCTCAAGGGTTGAGGCCGGTGAAATAGCCCGCCGAGATCAGCGTCATGAAGACCCAGCCCAGCATCAGCCCGACGCCGACCGGGCGGAACGCGCCGCGAATGCTCCAGATCATCAGCGCCCCGAGGCCGAAGGCGAGCAGCGCCAGCGTGATGGCCTGCGGCAGCAGGTTGGTCGAACTGTGCGTACGGAACGGCGCGTACATCATGATGCTGTCCACAATCATGAAGATCACGAAGCCGGTCGTGGTCAGGCCGATCTCGCGGCATCCCGGGGCCCCGGCCGATGGCACGCCCGATCGCGCCCAAATGGCTCCCTGCCAGGCCGGCGACCGCCGCTGCCCGAGCCCGGGTTCGGGCAGGCCGGGCTCGGGCAGCGCCACGGAGTCGGCCGCCGCCTCGTGCGCGACCGGCATCCGTGAGCCGTCCGATGGTACGACGGGCGGCACGTCTGCGGCGTCATCCGCATCCTCAGCGTCGACGGCATCGCCGAACAGATCGTCGAGCAGGGACTTGTCGTCCTGGTAGGACTCGTCGCCCGGGTCCTTCATGTCCCGGCCCTTTGTGTCGTGGCAACCCCGGGAGGGCGGCCGTTACGGGGCACCGTAGCCGAGATCCCGCCCATGGGTCATCAGAGCACACCCCGATCCATGTAATCTCGTCATGATGCAGGTGAAAGGCTTGATCACATTGGCCGTCGCAGTCGTGGCGCTCGCCGGCTGCGGCTCCGGCGGCGCCGCGCCCCCGACCGCCACGGGCTCGGCTTCCGACCGTTCCCCGGCGGCGACGCAGCCGACCGCGACCGCCTCGCTGAGCGCCAAGGCGAGGGCGAAGCCCAGGCCGGCGGCGTTCAGCGCACGGATTCAGCGGATCCCGTCCCGTACGACGCTCAAGTACTCCTGGCGGCCGGGTTGCCCGGTCCCGATCTCCAGGCTCCGACTGATCACCATGACGTACTTGGGCTTCGACAAGCGGCCGCATCAAGGCAGGTTGGTGGTCAACGCCAAGGCCGCCGACGATATCGTCAAGGTCTTCAAGCGACTTTACGCCGCGCGTTATCCGATCCGGCGGATGGAACTCGTCGACAAATACAAGGGCAGTGATTTCGACTCGATCGAGGCCGACAACACCTCGGCGTTCAACTGCCGCAGCGCCACCGGCTCAAGCTCTTGGTCGCAGCACGCCTTCGGCCTCGCCATCGATATCAACCCCTGCGAGAATCCCTACGTCACGGCGTCCGGCAGCGTGGCGCACAGGGACTGCGTGAAGTATCGCAATCGCACCCGGCGTGACCCGGGCGTCATCCACAAGGACGGCGTCGTGCACCGGGCCTTTAGGGCGATCGGCTGGGGCTGGGGCGGTCTTTGGAGTGGCACCCGCGACTATCAGCACTTTTCCAGCACCGGCCGCTAGCGACAGCGGCCCGGTGCCGCGTGTTACATCATCATGATGGCGAGGCCGGCCACGACGGCCACGACCACGACGGCGACCACCACACCGATCATGAGTCCGGCGTTGCCGCCGCTCTTGGTCGCCGGCTCGCGCGTGCCGTGCTGCACGAAGGCGCGGAACTGCTGAGTGTTCCCAGCTGGATCAATCTCGTTGTCGGGCATGCCGAGCACTGTAACGGATCGATCTCGAGCCATTGTCACATTTGGCGACAGAAGACCCAATGGCCTCAGTTGTGGCTGTGCCGCGCCGGCGTGAGCGCCGCGACGACGCCGAGCCCGATGAACGTGCCGCCGACCACGTACCGCTCGCCGCGCAGGAACCGAGTGCTGCGGCGTAGCCATGGCCCCACCGTGCCGGCGAGCACCGCGTACGTGGTGTCGGTGCACAGCCCGATGAGGACGAAGCTCAGACCGAAGATCGCGGTCTGGATCGGGACCGGGCCTCGCGCGGGATCCACGAACTGCGGCAAGAAGGCGAGGAAGAACAGCGCGAGCTTCGGGTTGAGTGCGTTGACCAGGGCGCCATCGCGGAAGAGCCGCGCCTTCGAGGTGTCCGGAGCCGCCACGAACGCCGCCTCCTCGCGGCTGAGCAGCTTGCATACGCCCAGATAGATCAGGTAGGCGGCCCCCGCGTACTTCACCACCGTGAACGCCAGTGATGACGACACGATCAGCCAGGACAGGCCCGCGACCGCGCCGATCACCTGGACGAGGCTGCCCGTATGCACCCCCAGCACCGCGGTGACCCCCGCCCGCCGGCCGTGCCGAACGCCCTGCGACACGACATAGAGCACCGCGGGCCCTGGAATGATCAACACGATCAGGGCGGTCGCGACGTACAGGGCAAGTGTGGAGATCGTCGGCATCGCCCCACGCTAACCACGAGCCGGCGGCCTCCGCCACGCAATTACCGCCCGGCCACATTGCGCTCCCCGCAACATGTACGCCCTCGTCATTGCCCGCCCCACCGCCGGGCAGGATGTCCATATGAAGGTCGTCGCGATCTCGGACACGCACGCGCCCCGGCGGTGGCGCTCCTGCCCGCCGGCCGTGGCCGAGCACCTGCGCGACGCGGACCTGATCTTGCACGCCGGCGACGTTTGCGTGGCGGACGTGCTCGACGAACTCGCCGGCTACGCCCCCGTACGAGCCGTACTCGGCAACAACGACGGCCCGGACGTGGCCGCCTGGGGCGCGCCGGAACGGCTCGAACTCGACATCGACGGCCTGCCGACGGCCATGGTCCACGACAGCGGCCCGGCCAAGGGCCGGATCGCCAGGATGCGCCGCTGGTTCCCGGCCGCCGCCCTGGTGGTCTACGGGCATTCGCACATCCCGATGAACGAGACCGGTGACGGCGTCCGCATCTTCAACCCCGGCTCGCCCACCGACCGGCGCCGCCAGCCGCACGGCACCATCGGCCTGCTCACCATCGAAGCCGGCCGGCTGCTGCGCGCCACCATCCTCCCCGTCACTTGAGCCGCGCTCGGCATACCAGCATGCGGTCCCGCCTGGTACGCCGGCTGGCCTGACCAGAGCGGGCAACGCATGCGACCGCCCCGCTCTGCGCTCCCGATATAGCGTCGCTTCCTGTGCAACTAGGTGTGGTGGTCACGCTGTCGGTAACCGTGGCCCTGGCGATCGCGGGTTACGGAGCGACGTACGTGACGAATCTGCGTCTCGCGCGTCGCAAGGATCATCTGGATCGCGTCAATCGGCAGCTCAGTGAGCTCTACGGTCCGTTGTACGCCCAATCAGAGGCGGTTGATCGAGCATGGCGGAAGTACGTCGCCCGGTATGGGGTCGTATGGGCCTCTCCGGTGCCCGCAACCGCTGAGCAGGCCGAGACCTGGCGGTTGTGGATGTCGACGGTCTTCATGCCCCTCAACCGGCAGATGGTCGAGACGGTCGTCTCGCACGCCGACCTCCTCCGTGAGGACACCATTCCAGAGTGTCTGAAGGAGCTTTGTGCGCACGTGGCCTGCTACGAGCCGGTGCTCGCCCGCTGGCGAGAAGACGGATTCGCCTCGACCGCATTTGAGGGTCATGTTTCGATCGCGGGGGATTTCCCACGGGCGGCGTTGGAGGCCTACGTGCAGAGCTCGTTCGAGTCGCTGAAGCGCGAGCAGGCGCACCTGATCGCACAGATACAACAGCCGCGCTCCGCACTGGCCAGGAGCGGCGATTCGGGGCGGCCACGGCGCCGCCGCGTCCGGCCGAGGCCACCTGAACCGACATGACCAGCGGCCCATGGCGGCATTCCGTGGCATCCGGCTGTCTAGCGGCCGTCAAGGCGGGTCGCACCGGGGGTCGTTTCGCCTGGCCATAGGGCGAAATGTCGGGGTGAGCGGAGGGTGTGGGATTCGAACCCACGAGACCGGTCACCCGGCCTAGCGGTTTTC
>CALAED010000363.1 GCA_937891035.1 uncultured Thermomonosporaceae bacterium
CCTTCGCCGCCGAGGCCGGGGGCGCTCGCCGAGATCACGACCGTGTCGCCGTCGTCCAGGTAGGTACGGCGGACCCCGCCGGGCAGGTCGAGCGGCTCCGCGCCGTCCCAGGTCAGCTCGAGCAGGCAGCCGCGCTGCTCCGGGTTCGGGCCGGAGACGGTGCCCGAGGCGAACAGGTCGCCGGTCCGCAACGTCGCGCCGTTGACGGTGGCGTGCGCGAGTTGCTGGGGCGGCGTCCAGTACATCGACGCGAAGCCGGGACGGGCGATCTGGTGGCCGTTCAGCTCGACGCGCAGGGACAGGTCAAGGCCCCACGGCTCATCGCAGCGCAGGTAGGCCGGGGGCGGCGGCTCTTGCGCCGGCGGCGGCACCCGGGCGGATTCGAGCGCGTCCACGGGCACCACCCAGGACGAGATCGATGTCGCGAACGACTTGCCCAGGAAGGGTCCAAGCGGCGCGGATTCCCAGCGTTGAATGTCCCGGGCGCTCCAGTCGTTGACGAGCACGAAGCCGAAGACGTGGTCGCGGAAGGCGGACGCCGGGATCGGGCCGGCCGCGGGGACGCCGACCACGAAGCCGACCTCGGCCTCGAAGTCGAGCTTGGCCGTCGGACCGTAGGCCGGCATCGCCTCGCCGGGACGAAGCACCTGGCCGGCCGGCCGCGTCACCGGCGTACCCGACACCACCACCGTGCCCGCCCGGCCGTGATAGCCCACGGGCAGGTGCCGCCAGTTTCTTGGCAGCGGCTCGCCGCCCGGCCGGAAGATCCGTCCGGCGTTGGCCGCGTGATCGAGGGACGAATAGAAGTCCACGTAGTCGGCGACTTCGATGGGCAGGTGCGGCTCGACATCGGCCATCGGGACCAGGTGCGGGGTCACCGCCGGCCGGTGCGACTCGTCGGTGAGCAACTCGGTGAGCCGCTCCCGATTGGCCAGCCACGCGGCACGGCCGGCCGACATGAAGCGATTGAGTGAGGCGGCGGCGAACCAGCCGCGATCGTCGACGAGGGCGGCGCCGGCGAGACCCGCCAGATCCACGACGTACTCTCCGATGGCCACCCCCACACGGCGCGGTTCGCCAGGCCGCGAGAACACACCGTACGGGAGGTTGCCGATCCCGAACCCGCTGCCGGGATCGACCTGGACCCACGAGGTGATCGCCATAGGGAGGTTCTTCCCCGTGTGAGTCAGTCGCCGGGCGGGGTCGGTGAACTGCGGAACTTGCTCGCCGGCGGGATCCACTCCACACCGGGCGCCGGGCTCGGCTCCGGAGCGCCGCTGAAGTGGTCGGCGGCCTCGTCCGCCCACCGCTTGGCGTCCTCGGCGGCCAGCGCGCTCCACCGCTCCACGTCGTCGTCCTCGGTGCCTCCGCCGTTCTCGGCGGGGGTGGATTCCGCATCGGCGTCCGGGTCCTTCGCCGGGGCGGCGGGGCGCGGCATGACGAGGTCGGGCTGCGTGGTCTCGGTGGCGGTCGCGGTGGCGGTGGCCCGGTGGGTGACCAGCTTGATGTCGGTGGGCAGCGTCGTCGATGCGAGCGGGCGTGGCTCGGCGTCGTCGGGTCGGGGGGATTCCGCCCGGGGCTTGGGATCGCCGGCCGACCCAGCGAGTCCGGGGATGATGGGCTGGGTGGTGACGACTCGTACCGTCCCCGACGGCGGGATCGCGCCGCGCGCGTCCGATGGCACGCCGGCGCCGGGCCGCGCGAAGGCGCGCAGCCTCGCCTGACGGAGTATCGACAACCACAGCCAGGCGGCGAGCAGCAGCAGCACCCAAGGCGCGACGGCCACGCCCGCCGACAGCCACTCGCCGGGCAGCGATTCATAGCCCTTGACCGCGCGTTGGGCGCTCGCCGCCGCCGTGCCCGCCAGCAGTACGAGCAACAGCAGCCAGCGCACGCCTCGCGTCCACCACGTCGACCGTCTGGCCACGACGAGCGAGAGGATCGTCAAGACGACAAGCGTGTCGATCATGATGGGGTAGACGGGCGCGTAGCGGTCCGCCGCGCCGCCGGTAAGCGCGAGCACGCGCAGATCGTCATAGGACAGGACGAAGGCAGCCGCGGCGAGCGCGGCGACGCCGAGGCCCGCGGCGGCGGCCGTCAGGCGCTGCCGCGCGATCCCGGTGGGGCTTGGGGGCATGCTGTCCATTCTCTCCTGGATCATGGTGGAAGGTGGCCGACTGTCCGCAGCGTGTCGTGTGATTCGATGGTGGGGGAGGTGACAGCCATGCCGCACTACCGGGTCGTGGGTGAGGTCCCGCGGAAGCGTCATATCCAATTCCGGCGTCCCGATGGGGGTCTGTACGCCGAAGAGCTCATGGGCGAGGAAGGCTTCACCTCCGACTCCTCGCTGCTCTACCACCGATATCTGCCCACCGCGATCCTCAAGAGCGAGGGCGTCACCCCCGATGGCACCATCCGTACGGTAGCCGGAGCCGACTCCCCTGAAGGCGGCGAGCTGGCGCCGAACCGTCCGTTGCAGCCGCGCGCCTACCGCACCCAGGATCTGCCCGTCGGCGGCGATCTCGTGCTCGGCCGGCAGCTGCTGTTCGCCAACGAGGACGTACGGATCTCCTTCGCCGCCGCCGACTCCGCCAGCGATCTGTACCGCGACTCCGTGGGCGATGAGGTCGTGTACGTCCAGTCCGGCGCGGCGCGGTTCGAGTCGACCTATGGCGCGCTCGACGTGGGCGAGGGCGACTATCTGGTGATCCCGACCGGCACGATCCACCGCTGGCTGCCCACCGCCGACGTTGTGCGGGCGCTGGTGATCGAGGCGCGCGGCCACGTGCGGCCGCCGCGCCGCTACCTGTCCCAGTACGGTCAGTTCCTCGAGCACGCCCCCTACAGCGAACGCGACCTGCGCGCGCCCGGCGAGCCGCTCATCGTCGATGGCACCGAGATCCCCGTGCTGGTGCGCAACCGGGGCGGCCTGTCGCGGCTCACCTACGCGCATCATCCGTTCGACGTCGTCGGCTGGGACGGCTTTCTTTACCCGTACGCCTTCAACATCGCCGACTTCGAGCCGATCGTGAAGCGCACCCACGCGCCGCCGCCGGTGCACCAGACGTTCGAGGGGCCCAACTTCGTGATCTGCTCGTTCTGTCCGCGGCCGCTCGACTTCGACCCGGCCGCCGTGCCCATCCCGTACAACCACCACAACGTCGACTCCGACGAGATGATGTTCTACGTCGGCGGCGACTACACGGCGCGCAAGGGCTCGGGCATCGGCGTCGGCTCGATCTCGCTGCATCCGTCCGGCTTCACCCACGGACCGCAGCCGGGCGCGGTCGAGGCCGCGGTCGCCGGGCTGGCCCGCGGCGTGACCGCGACCTCAGAGACGGCCGTCATGATCGATACCTTCCGGCCGCTGCTGCTCGGGCCCGCGGCGACCCGATCCGAGGATCCGGAGTACGCGTGGACCTGGGCCCGCACCCGGGGCGGGCGACCTAACGAATGACCGCGCGCCCGCCTCGGAGCCGGCCGAACGGCTGAGCGCCACGCGAGTACGATGTCCGTCGTCCGAGCGAAGGGTTCTCCCATGGGACGGCCATTGCCCGAAGCGGCGCGCAGGCTCTTCGACGCCACCAACCTCGTCGCCGTCGCCACCCTCAACCCCGACGGCGGCGTACAGCTGAGCATGGTATGGGCCAAGGTCGACGGCGACGACATCGTGTTCTCGACGCTCAAGGACCGGCGCAAGGCCGTGAACCTCGGCCGCGATACGCGGGTGAGCCTCATCACCTTCGACCCGGAAGAGCCCTACCACTACGCCGAGATCCGCGGCCGGGCCAGCATCATCGACGATCCGGGCGGCTCGTTGCTGCAGGAGCTGGCGGCCAGATACACCGGCGGCGACTCCTGGCCCGACAGCGCCCCGGACCGGCGGATCATCGTGCGTGTCACGCCCGACCATGTGTTCACGCGCTGACCACGGGTCGCCCGCCGTCACCGTTATTCGGGGTCGCGGCCAACGCGATCTAATAGCCTTGACGATGTGAGCCTGCAGCTGTACGACACCGGTGCGCGTACGATCCGTCCCTTCGAGCCGCTCCACGAGGGCCGCGTCGGGATGTACGTGTGTGGCGCCACGCCGCAGGCCGCCCCGCACATCGGGCACCTGCGGTCGGGTGTGATCTACGACGTGGTGTTCCGGTGGCTGCGCAGGCTCGGCTACGACGTGATATTCGCCCGCAACATCACGGACATCGACGACAAGATCATCACGGCGGCCGCGGACCAGGACGTGCCGTGGTTCGTCCTGGCGAACGCCAATCAACGGGCGTTCGCACACGGTTACGACGTGGTCGGCTGCCTGCCACCCACGATCGAGCCGCGGGCCACCGGGCACGTCCCGGAGATGATCGCGCTGATCCGCCGGCTGATCGAGGCCGGGCACGCCTACGCGGCCGGGGGCGACGTCTATTTCGACGTGACGTCGTGGGCGGACCGCTACGGCGAGCTGTCCCACCAGCGGTTGGAGCACATGCGGGCGGCGGGCGACACCGCCGACGACAGCGCCAAACGCGACCCGCGCGACTTCGCCCTGTGGAAAGGCGCCAAGCCGGGCGAGCCGTTCTGGGAGACGCCGTGGGGGCCGGGCCGGCCCGGCTGGCACCTGGAGTGCTCGGCGATGGCGACCAGATACCTCGGGCCGACGTTCGACATCCACGGTGGCGGCGTCGACCTGATCTTCCCGCACCACGAGAACGAGATCGCCCAGTCGCAGGCGGCCGGGGAGGGCTTCGCCCGGTACTGGCTGCACAACGGCATGCTCACCGTCAACGGCGAGAAGATGAGCAAGTCGGTTGGCAACGTGGTGCTCCTGTCCGACCTGCTGGAAAAGGCCCGGCCTGTGGAGGTGCGCTACTACCTGCTCTCCGCGCACTATCGGTCGATCACCGACTTCACCGACCCGGCGCTGGCCGAGGCGGCCACCGCGTACCAGCGGATCGAGAATTTCGTGACCCGCGCCGCCGAGGTGGTCGGCGCTGGGGAGCCGGGCCCGGCGGGGGAGCCGGCCGATGAGCTGCCCGGAGCGTTCGCCGCCGCGATGAACGACGACCTCGGCGTGCCGCAGGCACTCGCCGTCGTCCATGAGACGGTGCGGGAGGGCAACCAGGCACTCGCCGCCGGCGACAACGCGAGCGTCCGGGCCGCGCTCGCCTCAGTCCGAGCGATGACCGGCACGCTCGGGCTCGACCCGTTCGCCTGGGTACGCCCCGGCGAG
>CALAED010000364.1 GCA_937891035.1 uncultured Thermomonosporaceae bacterium
GAGCAGCGTGCTGAGCTCGGCACGGATCTCGACCCCCGACCGCCGCGCCGGCGGCACGGCAGGCGAGACGGGTCGCGCCGCCGCGTGGGCCTCGGTGATCTGGTCCTCAGGTCTACCATCGGCTGTGCGTCGCCATGGTGATGAGTGATCACCTGAGGACTGTGCGCCGGTGGTGCGACTGGTCTTGTGATCACCGTGCGGTGGGTGGTCGGGAGAGTGGAGTCGGGGCGGCGTGGTGATGTGTTCGTCGTCGGCGGTGGGTTCATCCGCGGCGACCTCGGTGGGCTGTTCGCCGCTGGGGTGGCTTGCGTTCTGATCACCCTGCTGTGGATGGTCAGGCCAGCGGTGCCGGGGCGCGGCGAGGTGAGCGGCGCCGGGCTCGTCGACCGTGGTCAGCATGTGGGCGGTGATGTCGGTCTCTGACCAGCCGGTGTAGGTGCCGTCGAGCATGCCCACGTACAGATCGGCTTTGATGTGGTCGAGCGGGCGAGCGTCACCGGCCTGCTTGACTCGCTTGGCAAGCGCGTCGATGTGGGCGGACGCGGCGGCCGCGCGCTCGGTGGGCAGCTGGTAGCCGCACAGGTTGGCGGTGCCGTCGTCGTTGCGGTAGCCGACCACTTTGCGGGTGCGGACCGCTTCTTCGTACCGCCGCCGCGCCCAGGCCGGGTCGATGGCGATCGCGAGCTTTTTGACGCGCTCGGCCAGTTGTCCGGTGGTCAGGGTGGGCGCCTCGGGCAGCAGTCGCGCGCAGATGTGGTGGGCCTGCTCGTCGGTGAGGCCAGTGGTCCATTCGGAAAGGACCCTTGTCTTGGGAACGTCGAGTGCTCCGTCGTCGAGCGCGGCGAAGACCTCAGGGAGCCGGTCGATCAGATCCCAGGCCAGGGACAATTGGTTGCTCGCCGCCGCCCTGGTCCACACCAGCGCGCCGCGGATCTCGTCGGCGGAGAACTCATCGGGCGCGTCCATCCGCGGCAGCGCGTCGTCGGGGCCGACGCCGCACAGCCCGACCTCCACCATCGCGGCCATCAGCCGAGCCTGCTCGTGCGAGACCTGCCGTAGCTGGGCCCGCATCACCTCGACACAGTCGAGGCCGCCCAGCCGGCGCGGATCGATGGTCGCCAGCACGGCGGCCAGCTCCGGCCCTGGCGGCATTTCCGCCAAGCCATCGGGAAGCGGCTGCCGTGTCTTTTTCATGAGGCTGAGGCTAACAATGGCCACCGACATTTTCGCGCTGTCGAGATGCCGTTGATCATGGGCTATTTATTGTCCGAGTTTTGCTGTTTCGCCGTACATTATCCGAGGGGCGGTCATTGGCGACTTGACGCTCACGGCCAAAACTGGGGCGATCGATCTCGACCGCCTGACCGGCGAGTGAGACGAACCGCGAAATTTCTGCCGCGGGGGCCGAACCCGGTGCCGCCGTGGACCGTGCAATGGGTGGGCTACGGCGTTCCGGGGGACGGACGCCGCACCCCGCCTCGCCCCGCAGGCCCGGGTTTCTCACCTCACGGGCCTGCGGGCAGCGCGGCGAAGAGCGAACGAAGAGCGACGAAGAGCGACGAAGAGCGGTGCGTGACCGGTCGCCGACAGCGGGCGGGTCGGCGTGGTGTGCGGTGCGCCGATCGGGGAGGATCGGGGCATGCTCGATGCGCTGCGGGGGTCGTATCCGCGGATCGGCGTCGTCTTGTGCTTGGCCATGGGACCGGGCGCGGTGGTGCCGGCCGCGCGGGCCTCGGTGGGGCCGGAGGCCCAGGTGGCGTACCGGGTGAGCGATCCGCGGATCACCGAGGCGAGTGGGCTGGCGCCGAGCCGCCGGCACCCCGGGATCGTCTATATGCACAACGACTCCGGGGACGGTCCGCGGATCTTCGCGGTCGGCCCGGACGGCCGTACCCGGGCGATCTTCACGCTCGCCGGCGCCGGCAACCGCGACTGGGAAGGCATGGCGCCGGGCCGGGACGGCGCGGGACGGCCGGCGCTGTTCGTCGCCGACATCGGCGACAACCTCGGCGGCCAGTGGCCTTTCGTCACCGTCTATCGGGTCCAGGAGCCGGCCCGGGTACGCAGCCAGACGCTACGGGCCACGGCGTTCCGGCTGAGGTTCCGGGACGGGCCGCGCGACGCCGAGTCGGTGCTCATCCATCCGCGTACCAACCGGCTCTACATCGCCAGCAAGCGGGTGAGGGGGGCGTTGTACGAGGCCCCGCCGCGGCTGCGCACAAGCGGCTTCAACATGCTGCGCAAGGTCGGCGACGCCCCGGCCGTCGCCACCGACGCGGCGTTCGCGCCCGACGGCAGGTCCTTCGTCATCCGGACCTATACGGAGGCCTACGTCTATGCGATGACGCCCGCCGGGCCGGGACGGCGGCTGGACGTCGTGCCGCTGCCCGGCCAGGATCAAGGCGAGTCGATCGCCTACGGCCTGAACGGGACTTCGCTGCTCGCCGGCTCGGAGGGCGTCGGCGAACCGCTGTGGCGGGTGCCGTTGCCCGCCGCCGCCAAGCCGGCGCCGACCACCACGTCGCGATCGCCGGTGCGGCGGTACGGCCTGGTCGACCGCTTGGACTCGTCGGGCGTCATTCGCCAAACACCGCGAGAAGGACCTGCGTCATGAAGTAATCGATGACGAGAATCAGGATGCTCGATGTGACGACGGCGCGTGTGGTCGATTGGCCAACGCCCTCCGTGCCGCCGGTCGTCTTCAATCCGTAGTGGCAGGCGGTGACGGCGATGATCCCTCCGAAGACGAACGGCTTGAGCGTGCCCTGAAT
>CALAED010000365.1 GCA_937891035.1 uncultured Thermomonosporaceae bacterium
ATGCCAGTGTGCACGCCCTTGAGCCAGTAATCCCACCAGCGCAGGGCTTCCTGGAGAAAACCAATGCTTGGGCCTGGCAAGGAATCGTGGGGGAAGGCGTGACACCACGGACCGATCAGTCCCTTGCGGGGCGCATGCAGACCTTCGAGCAGTCGCGGGACGGCGTTGCGATACGCGTCGGCCCAGCCGCCGATCGCGTAAACGGCGCACTGAATGGCGCCGTAGTCCTCACAGACCGAGGCATGCTTCCAGTATGCGTCGCGCACCGGATGCTGCAGCCACAGTTCGGGGAAAAGAACGGCGTTCTCCAGTCGGTCACGCCACATGGCCTGCCAGCGTTCACCGACGATCTCCGGGTCCGGAGGTAACGCGTTGGAGCAAAGCAGCACCGCACCCCAGGCGAGATTCTCGTTGATCAGGCAACCGCCCATGTAGTGAGCGTCGTCGGCATAGCGGTCGTCCGACGAGCACAGAGCAATGATCGCCTTGAGGGCGGCGGGTCGCCGCGCGGCCACCTGGAGGGAGCTGAAACCACCCCAGGAGATGCCCGTCATGCCCACGTTGCCGTCGCACCACGGTCGAGCTGCGATCCACGCGATCACTTGCAGGGCGTCGTCCTGCTCCCGGTGCTGGTACTCGTCGGCCATCAGGCCGTCGGAATCCCCGCTGCCACGCACATCCACCCGCAGCGCGGCGTAGCCGTGCCCGGCGATATAGTGGTGAATCGGCTCATCGCGCAGGCGGGTATAGTCTCGTTTGCGATACGGGATGAATTCCAGGATGCCGGGAACGGGTCGCGATTCGGCGTCTTGCGGCAACCAAACGCGGGCGGCAAGCTGGCAGCCGTCCGACAGCGGGATCCAGACGTTTTCAACGACACGCACCGGTCGTGGGAAGGTATCGACCACTTGCATTGCCGTATCTCCGTTGGAGACCGGTTTGCTATTTCTCAATAGCGCGACAGACAAGCGCCATGCGCCTGCATACCCCGGGTTCCGCAGGCTGGTCCGGCCGTGCGGCTCAGGGTGTGGCCGGATCAGCAGCCACGACGGTTGTGGCACCTCGCAGGTCCAGCCAGAGCCCCCGCGACGTGCGCCCGATCCGGACGACCGGCTGGTCGCACGACGGGCAGCGCAGAATGGCGCCGAGCTCGATGGCGTAGAGCATCAGCTCCGCCATCGGCCGGGTCCTGCCGCAGCCCACGCAGGTCGTCGGCGCCACCGTCGCATCGAACGCGAAGACCTCGCGCAGCAGACCGCCCGCGGCGTTGCCGTCGAGCGTCGAGCGTTCACCCTCGGCACTCATCTCATCCCTCTCCTGTCGGGCCGAAGCGCTCCGTCCTGATCCGCGCCGGTTCGTACCCGAGCCCGACCAGCGCATTGGCCACCGCCTCCACCATCGGCGTCGGGCCGCAGACGTACACATCCGGATCCATCTCTGGCGCCACCCCTGCCGCGGCCAACGTCGGGGCATCGATCCGTCGGTCAAAGCCTTGCCAGCCATCCGGCGGTCGCTCGCGCGTCAGCGTCAAGTTGATCTCCGGTCCGCCCGGTTCCACGCTGAGCCGCTGCAGCTCCTGGTGGTAGATGATGTCCGCGACCGCCCGCGCCGAATAGAGAAGGCGGGCGTGGACCGCCCGGCCGGCGTCGCCACTGGCCGCACGGTGGCGCAGCATGGCCATGAGCGGGACCACGCCCGAGCCGCCCGCGACCAGCATGAGCGGACGGCTCATGGCAACCGACCAGGTGAAGTAGCCGCCGATCGGCCCGCGGAGCTCGAAGCGATCGCCCGGCCGGGCCTCGCCGGCGAGCCAGGGCGACACCTCCCCGCCTTCGAGCCGCTCGACCGTGAGCGCGAGCCGCGGCGCCTTGGGCGGGGAGGCGATCGAGTAGCTGCGCTGGGCCTGGTAGCCGTCCTCCGCGGTGAGCCGGACGTCGACGTGCTGGCCCGCGAGATGGCCGGGCCAGCCCGGGACGTCGAGCACGAGCGTGGTCGCCCGGCGAGTCTCGGCCATCCTCTCGACCACCTCCGCAGGCCGCCAGGCGAGGCGCCGCCCGCCGGCCCCCGCGGGCGGCCGCAGCGCCGCCTCAGTCGCCGTCATACCGCTGCTCGCGCCAGGGGTCGCCGTAGATGTGGTAGCCGAGCGACTCCCAGAAGCCCGGCTCGTCGTGCTCCATGAAACGCAGCCTGCGGACCCACTTGGCCGATTTCCAGAAGTAGAGGTGCGGGACCAGCAAGCGCGCCGGGCCGCCATGCTCGGGCTCCAGCGGCTCGCCGTCGTAGTGGGTGGCCACCATGCCCTTGCCACCGATCAGATCCTCGACCGGCAGGTTGGTGGTGTAACCGCCATCGCAGTAGGCCATGAGATAGGGCTCCGGCGGCTCGTCGAGTCCCGCCGCCTCGATCAGGTGATCGATCGTCACGCCCTTCCATTTCGTCCCAAGCTTGCTCCACTTGGTGACGCAATGGATGTCGACGGTGATCTCGGTCTGCGGCAGGGACTGAAACTCCTCCCAGGTCCACCGGCCAGCGAGCGATCCCCCGTCCTGCAGCGCCAGGGTCCACTTCTCGAGTGGCGTACGCGGCGTCGGGCCGGCGCTCAGCACCGGGAAGTCGTCGGTGACGAACTGGCCGGGCGGAACCCGATTTCCTTCGGGCCGAGCACGGCGCCGGCCCGAGAAGCCTCTGGTCGTCGTCGTCATGAGCGCTGCCTCCGCGGGCCTTGCATCAGGCGGACCTGGAACCCGCGATTGAACATACGGGTGGCTCCGTCCGCCTCATTTTTACGCTCAGTGTGAGTGTTTTGGTTGCTCGTTTCTTTGGTTGCTCATTTAAGGCCTACCCTCTAACAGAACCACTCTCGTACGTGAAGCTGGCGCGCATGCGCGGCGCAGATCTGGTTCCGGAACCGTCGCGCGATGACCAGGATGATCGCCATGGCGACCAGGTTCACGAGCTGTGTAACCATGAACACGGCATCGCCGATCATGAACGAGTGACCGAGAAAGACCGCTGCCGCCAAGGCCCATAGCGCGTAGGCGCGCTCGCTGATTCCGGCGGAGCAGTGCTCAGTCCAGAGATGCCAGATCTGAGGGGCGTAGGCGCCGATGACAAGCCCAGTCCCAATATAGCCGATCATGGACAGCAAGTTCGCCATACCTTCGCACTCGTTGCTGGACTAAGGGATCAAGCATTCCTCGCGTCGCCCGGAAGCATATGCGAAATCCACCGGCTGCCCTCTGCCCCAGTCCTAGCCGGCGCTGAACATCTTACGGTTCTCTTTCACCATCGCCTCGAGCGATCGTGGGGGTTTGCCAAGGATTGCCTCGACATGGGGAGACAACCGATCGTAGCTGTTTGCGGCGTGCAGATGCGCCATCGTCAGTAGATGGTCAAACACGTGCTCGGGCAGTCCGCGACTGCGCAGTTCTTGGTCGCGCCACTCATCGCGAGGCACGTCGACGTAGGTGACGGAGCGCCCGAGCGCTGCGCTGTACTCCCCAGCGAGCGCGTACAGATCCTGCGATCGTGGTCCTGTCAGCTCATAGATCTTGCCGACGTGCTGCAAGGGATCAAGCAGGACAGAGGCCACCACCTCCGCAACATCCTTTGTGGCGACCGGAGATGTACGCCCCGAACCGAAGGGTAGTCGAATGGTCCCGTCGCGAGCGATCTGCTCGGCGGCCCAGGCCAGGAAGAAAAAGTTCTCCTGAAACGCTGTCGGCCGAACATGGACCACAGGCAAACCCGACCAGTTCAAGGCCTGCTCAGCAAGCCAATGCTGACGTTGTTGCCGCGAGTCGGTCGTGTTCCGCAGGCTCATCTGAGACACGGTCATTTGTGACATGTTGACGAGCACCTCGACGTCACCCTTCTCGCGGGCCGCCGCGCCCATGCCAACCGCTGCCTCGAGATAGCTGGGCGAGACGCTCATGCCGAGATAGACACGCCGGCAGGTGTCCAGCGCACGTGCAATGTCTTCGGTCCGTGTAAG
>CALAED010000366.1 GCA_937891035.1 uncultured Thermomonosporaceae bacterium
ACCGAACGGGCCAGCTCCACGGTCGTCGCCACCGCGGCGTGCGGCGGGATCCGGGTGCGCAGCAGCTGGTGGACGCCGAGGCGGAGCACATCGAGCAGCGGCGCGTCGATGCGCCGTACCTCCCGGTCGCTGCACCGCTCAAGCACGGCGTCGTAGGTGCCCCGGCCGCGCAGGGTGCCGTAGGTCAGCTCGGTGGCGAGCGCCGCGTCCCGGCCGGTCAGCCCGCGCTCGCGCAGCCGTACCGGCAACAGCAGGTTGGCATAGGCGTCCCTGCTGCCGACCGCCCGCACGACGTCATAGGCGGTGCGACGGACGAGGTCTTGCGGCCGTCCGGTGCGCGGGGGGCGCCCCGGACGGCCGCCGCGGCGCGGACGGGCCGGGGGCATCAGACGCCCAGCCGATCCGCGTCGGACAGGCGGACGCCGCGCGCCCACTCCGTCGCCGTCATGCGCCGTTTGCCCGGCGGCTGCACCTCGCCCAGCGCCACAGGGTGGCTACCGGTCCCGGCCACGACGGCGCGCTTGGTCACCCGCAGCTCACCGGGCCGAAGCGGCTGAGGAGGCAGGTCGGGGTCGGTTGGTCGGGGGAACACCGCTCCGGCCGCGAGTCGCACCGGGCCGAGTTTGAGCCGCTCGCCGCGGAAGGTGGTCCACGCGCCGGGCGCGGGCGTGCAGGCGCGCACCAGCCGGTCGACGCGCAGGGCGGGCGCCGACCAGTCGACCCGAGCGTCGTCGGGGGTGAGCTTCGGGGCGATGGAGACGCCCTCGGCCGGTTGCGGCCGCGCCTTGAGCACGCCGGACTCGATGCCGTCCATCGTGTCGACCAGCAGCTTGGCCCCGGCGTGGGCGAGCCGGTCGAGCAGGTCGCCGGTCGTGTCGGTTGGCCTGATCGGCTCGGTGAGCACACCGTAGACCGGGCCGGTGTCGAGGTCCTCCTCGATGTCGAAGGTGCTCGCGCCGGTGACGTCGTCGCCGTTCAGGATGGCGTGCTGGACCGGCGCCGCCCCCCGCCACGCGGGCAGCAGCGAAAAGTGCAGGTTGACCCAGCCGTGGCGCGGGATGTCGAGCGCCACGCGCGGAAGCAGCGCGCCGTAGGCGACGACCGGGCAGCAGTCGGGCGCGATCGCGCGCAGCCGGTCGATGAGGTCGGGATCGCGCGCCTTCATGGGCTTGAGCACCTCCACGCCGGCCGCGGCCGCGCGCTCGGCGACCGGACTGGCCACCAGCCGCCTGCCCCGCCCGGCGGTCGCGTCCGGCCTGGTCACCACCGCGGCCACGGTGTGCCGGGAGGCCAGCAGCGCGTTGAGGGCGGGCACCGCCGTCTGCGGTGTACCGGCGAAGACGAGCCGCATCGACTACAGCGCCTTGCCGAAGGTGGTGTGCGGAGACTCCTTGATCACCGGCACCGGCTCGCCGAACCACTCGGCCTCGCGGACGGCCTTCATCGCGGCCTTGCGCTGCTCGGGGTCCATGCGGTCGACGAACAAGATGCCGTCGAGGTGATCGGTCTCGTGCTGGACGCAGCGCGCGAGCAGCTGGGTGCCTTCGACGGTGACCGGCTCGCCGTGCATGTTGAAACCCTTGGCCACGACGCCGACCGAGCGCGGCGTCGGGAACACCAGACCGGGCAGCGACAGGCACCCCTCGTCGTCGGTCTCCTGCTCGTCGGACAGGTCGAGGCCGGGGTTGACCAGATGCCCCAGCACGTCGTCGACGAAGTAGGTGAACACGCGCAGGCCCACCCCAAGCTGCGGTGCGGCAAGCCCCACGCCCGGCGCGTCCATCATCGTGTCGGACAGGTCCTTGACGAGGGTGCGCAGCTCTTTGTCGAAGTCCCGCACCGGCTCGGCCGGCGTGCGCAGCACAGGGTCGCCGAAGAGGCGGATGGGCTTGACGGCCAACAGGGGCTCCCGTTCTGGGCGGTAGCGCCGGAGGCATCCAGGGCGTACCCGAGATGTCCCACGGACGTACCTGAGCGATCGATCGGTCCCAGTCTACGGAGCGCCGGGCCGCGATCGGGCCTTGAAGGCCGCCTTGCGTGCGGCTTTCGCCATCTCCTTGTCGGGGTGATGGTCGCCGAGCGCCCGCAGCACGTCGGCCACGTTCGGATGATCGAGCCGCCACATCTCCTCCACGATCGCGCGCAGATCGAGATCGGCGGGGGTGTCGCCGACGGCTGCGGCCACCGCCTCGGCGGGCTCTGCCGTCTCGAGCAGCCCGGCGACGGTATCGGCGAAGATCCACAAGATCTCGCCGTGGTCGGGCGCGGCGGCGGTGTCGCCGTTGTGCGCCAGCCACAGCGCGGCGTACGGGCGGACGACCGGCTCGTCGAGCGCCGCCCGGATCACGTGCGCGGCGGACGGGCCCACTCGGTGTAGCACGGCGGCGGCGAGGTTCCGGACGCCGGGGCCGCCGCCGGCCATGACGCCGACGAGCTCGCCGGCCGCGGTCTCGGGCGAGCGCCGGGCGAGCCACAGGTCGATCTCCTCATCGACGGTCGCGGGCCGGTGCCAGGCCAGCCCGCTCACCAGCTCGTCCGCCGTGCCGTCGGCCAGCTCACCGACGAGCGGGGCGGTGTAGCCGTCGGCGAGCAGCAGCTCCCTGACCCCCCACACGCCGAGCGGGGTGAGCTCGTAGCCGTCCTCCGTGCCGGCCAGTACGCCCCATTCGGCGAGTTCTTCCAGGTCGAGGGTGAGCGCGTAGTCACCGACGGTCTGCCACAGGTCCTCGTCCCCGACCTCGTAGGCCATCCGGACGTGCTCCATGAGCGCGTCGAACAGCTCGGCGCTCGTGGACGGCTCCTCCTGCTCATACAGCTGGATGAGCACGCCGGGCAGTTCGCGCCGGACGACATCGAACGGCGTGAGCCGGCGGTCGGCGAGATCGGCGGCGGCGGCGGCGACGGCCGCGTCGAAGGCGCGCAACACGTCGAGAACCGCCGCGTCGTCGCCGTCCCGTACGATCGCGAGACCGAGACCGGGGGCAGCCCTGTCGGCGGCGACCGTGAGGAGACCGGCCGCGACCGCCGCCTGCCACAGCCGCTCGACCTCGGGGATGTCGCCCGCGGCGGCGCCGACGGCCGTTCGGTCCCAGCGCGGCGTCGACAACTCCAGGTCGGCCACGGCGGCCAGCACGTCGGTCGCGGTCAGCCGCCCGCCGGGCGCCGGCCGCTCGCCGACCCAGCCGGCGAGCGCGCTCGCCTGCGCGAGCAGGCCGGAGGCGCGAGCGTCCGCGGCGACTTTGTCGAGGGGCGCGGGACGTACCGGCGGCATCATGGTGTCCGCCGTCTCGGGCAGGTACCCGGCGGTACGGGCGAAGCGCTCCTCTTCGGGGAGCGCCCCGAAGTCCGCCATCCAGCCTTCGACCGCGGCCTCGTCGGTCACGTCGACCGAGTCGTCGCGCATCATCCGCGCCAGCACGTCGGCCGCGATCTCCCGGTCGGCGGCGTCCGTGGCGGCGATGAGCTCGGTGAACTCGGGCGTCAGCTGGTCGAGTTCCACCCGCAGCTCTTTGGCCGCGTCCGGTGGAACCGTGCCCGTCTCGTCCAGGAAGTCCACGATCGTACGACTCGTCGCGAGCACCAACGGCACGTCGTCCGGGCTCGCGACGACCACCTCGGGAAACACGTCGAGCAGTAGCGCGCGCAGCCGCGGCGCGGTCAGCTGATCGGGCGCGGTCAGCTCCAGATCGCCCGCCGCCAGCTCGAGGAGAATGCGTGCCCCGTCGTCGTCGAGGTCCTCGTCGTGTTCGCGTGCCCACCGGGTCAGCTCGCGAACGGTCGCCTCAACCCAATCATCTGTCACGGCGAAAACACTAAGGGAGGCGCTTGCCACGCGCTGTCAGATCAGCTCCAGTGGGTCTATCTCGACCCGTACGGAGTCGGCCGCCTTGCGCGCGCTCCGTACGCCCTGGGCCGCCTTGAGCGCCTGCGCCAGTGCCCCGCCCGCGCCGCGCGGAACCCGCACCAGCGCACGCTCTTTGGACTCTTCGCCGCGCAGCGGCACCGGACCCAGCACCTCGACTCCGTCAGGGAGGCGGGCGGCCTCGATCAGCTCCCGCAGCGCGGCCGCGGGACCGGTGAGCGAGGCGATCTTGACCGCGGGCGGGAAGCCAAGCTCCCGTCGTTCGGCCAGCTCGCGTTCGGCGAGGGTGACCGGGTCCCAGCGCAGCAGCGCCTGCACCGGACGCAACACGCCGTCGGCGAACACGATCACCGGGCCACCGGCGCGCACCAGGGCCGCCGCGTTCATCCAGCGGCGCAGCGCCTCCTCGGCGGCGCGCAGATCGGCTCTGCCCAGCAGCGCCCAGCCGTCGAGCAGCAGCGCCGCCGCGTACCCCTCGTCGGCCACCGGCTCGGCGCCGGGGGTGGCCACAACGAGCGCCGGCTCGGTGCCGACCCGGTCGAGCACGGCGTCGCGCCCGGATGCCCGCACCGGTAGGCCGGGAAAGGCGCGGCCCAGCTCCTCCGCGGTCCGGCCGGCTCCGACGACGGTGGCGCGAACCCGTTCCCAGCCGCATTCTGAGCAACGCCAGTCGCCCGCGATGCGCCCGCACCAGCGACAGTACGGCGCCGCGTGCGAAGACGTCAGCGCCAGTGGACCCTGGCAGGCGGCGCAGCGGGCCGGCCCGCGGCAGCGGGCGCAGCGCAACGCCGGCACATAGCCCCGCCGCGGCACCTGGACGAGCACCGGGCCGGTCTCAAGGGCCTGCCGCGCGGTGCGGAACGCCACGTGCGACAGCCGCGCCGTACGGGCCGCCTCATCTCTAGCGAGCTCGGCGTCCTCCCCGGCGGGCCGGACGCGCGGCGCGACCCGTCTGAGCCGCTCGCGATCGGGAACGAGGGGACGCGCCCACCCCGCCTCCACCAGCTGGGTAGCCTCTGTGGTCCGGGTGAACCCTCCGATGAGCGCCCCGGCGCCCGCGCGGTGCGCGCGCAACGCCAGTACCTCGCGCGGATGCGGATAGGGCGCGTGCGGCTCGGCGTGCACGTCGTCGCCGTCGTCCCACAAGACAACAAGCCCTAGCTCCCCCATCGGGGCGAACATCGCCGCCCTGGTCCCCACCACGACCCGAACCGTCCCCCGGCGTACGGCCAGCCACCTGCGATATCGTTCCGCCGGTCCCAGCTCGGCGGTGAGCGCCACGTGCCGGCCGTCCCCCAGCTCCAGGGCGAGGGCGGCGTCGACCCGCCGTACATCCCGCCCGTCCGCCACCACAATGACCACACCACGCCCGCCGGCCAGCGTGGCCCGCGCGGCGCGCGCGATCGCCATGGTCCAGTCCGGCCCCGGCAGCGCCGTCCACACCGCCCGCGGCGCCCGCCCCGCGGCCAGCGCCGTCAAGAAGGACGGACCCGCCGGATAGGCCGCCCACGGCCCCGGCCCCTCCCCGGCCGCGATGAGGTCCCCCGCCCCGCCGGCGGG
>CALAED010000367.1 GCA_937891035.1 uncultured Thermomonosporaceae bacterium
GGTGAAGTCCTCAGGGGGGATCGCGGCGACCGCCGTGTCGCCGAGATCCTCACGGCGGGTGCCGGTGAGCGTCAGCCCGGCACCCGAGAGAGTGACCTCCTCGCCCGTGCCGCCGGCGACCGGCAACTCCACCGTGTTGCGGTAGCCCATGAAGGAGGCGACGAACCGGTTGGCCGGCTCGGTATAGACCTCCTCCGGACTGCCGATCTGCTGCACCCGCCCGTCGCGGAGCAGCACCAGCCGGTCGGCCAGCGACAGCGCCTCCTCCTGGTCGTGTGTCACGTAGATCGTGGTGAGGCCGAGGGTCTGATGGATGCGCTTGATCTCGGTCCGCATCTCGAGCCGCAGCTTGGCGTCGAGGTTGGACAACGGCTCGTCCATCAGAACCAGCGGCGGCTCCAGGACGATCGCGCGGGCGATCGCCACGCGCTGCTGCTGGCCGCCGGACAGCTGCCCGGGGTACTTGTCCGCGTGCTCCTCAAGCTGGACCAGGCTGATCGCCTCATCGACCCGGCGCCGCGCCTCCTGCTTGGGGGTACGGTGCATGCGCAGCCCGAAGCCGATGTTGGCGCGCACCCCCATGTGCGGGAACAGCGCGTAGTTCTGGAACACCATGCCGAATCCGCGCTGCTCGGGCGCCAGCCCGTCGATCCGCTTGCCGTCCAGCCACACGGCGCCGCCGGTCAGCGGCAACAGCCCGGCCAGGCAGTTGAGCGCGGTCGACTTGCCGCACCCGGACGGCCCGAGCAGTGCGACGAACTCGCCGCCTTTGATCGTGACGTTCAGCCGGTCGAGTGCGAGCTTGCCCCCGAAGCTCCGGCTCACGTGATCGAGCCGGAGCTCCGAGATCCTTGTGCCTTCCATGTACCGTGTTCCCCCACTCAGGCCCGCTCGCGCCGTGGCGCGCCCGGGTGCTCGCTCCGCGGCAGCGGCCCGCTCATTGCTGGAACTTTCCGCTGCCGACCGTACGGTCCCACTGGTCGAACGCCGCGACCTGCTGCTCGGCGGGCAGCGACGGCTGCTTCGGGAACTGGTTGATCCACTGGTCGTACTCGGGCCGGCCGAACTTCTGGATCACCTGCTGCGACTCGGGCGGGGCCATTTGCAGCGTGACTCCCTCGACCGCCGGACCGGGGTAGAAGTAACCCTTGTCGTAGGCCTTGGCCTGCTGCTGCGGGGTGAGCATCCACTTGAGCAGCTGGATGTTGGCGGAGATGACGTCGGCCGAGACGCCCCGCGGGATGACGGCGTACTGAGCGTCGGTGACCCAGGTCATGCCCTCCAGATAGCCGACCTTGACGTCGGCGGGCACCTGGCCCAGCGCTCGGGGGTTGATGTCCCAGCCCGTCGTCGTGGCGATCATGTCGACCGAGCCGTTGGCCAGGTTGGTCATCGTCTCGGATGTCTTGGTCGGGTAGCTGTCGATGTAGTTGTCGAGCTCCTGAAGGTAGGCCCACGTCTTGGTCCAGCCCGTCTTCGGGTCCTTCGGGTTGGCGTCCTTGAGCAGGTAGGGCAGGCCCATCAGCAGGGTACGGCCGGGCCCGGAGTTGGCCGGTCGGGCGTACTGGAACCGCTTGGGATGCGCCTTGGCCCAGGCGAGCAGCTCATCCACCGTCTTCGGCGGGTCGGTCACCTTCTTGGGGTTGTACTCGATGAGCGGCCCGGACGGGTAGTAGACGAGCTCGACGCCATGGCCCTGCGCGAGCTTTTGCATGTCGGCCGCCGGCGGCTGGTAGTTCGGGTTGCCGATCTTGCTCATGTAGTCGTCGGTCTTGACCCAAAGCTTCTGCGTGATGCCGGCCGACAGACCGTCGGTCCCGGTGAGCACGAGGCCGATGTCGACCTTCCCGGCGTTCTGCTGGGCCTTGATCTTGCCGGGCAGCTCAGGCGCGGTGGCCTTGGTGTAGGTCACCTTCTTGATGACGTCGGGGTTCTTCTGGACGAACTCATCGATCATCGGCTGGGTGAGCTGCAGGTTGCCGGCGACGTCGATGATGTTGAGGGTCACCGGGTTCTTCGGCTTGTCGGGAACGCTGCTCGGCGCGACATCCTTGGTGCCGCCCCCGCTCTCGCTCGGCGAGCCGCACGCGGCGGCCCCGGCCAGCAGGCCGATGGCGGTGGCCGCCACGGCGATGTGCTTGACACGCATGGGTGGGTTTCCTTTCAGTGGCGATCGCGCGGTCGTTCATGCCCCCGCCACCGGCTCGTCGCGCCGGCGCCGGACCGGCGCGGTCACGTGCGGAGGGTCGGAACGGGCCGTACCGGGCGTCGCTGTCGACGCCCGCACGATCAGCTGGCATTCGAGTTCCCGGCGGAGTTCCCCCGCGTCGGCGCCGGAGATCTGGCTGACGAGCAGATCCACGGCGGCCCGCCCGGCCCTGCCGTTCTGCATCGCCACGGTGGTGAGCGGCGGCGTCGCCATGCCCGCCATCGGGATGTCGTCGAAGCCCAGCACGCTAACGTCGGCCGGCACTTTGACGTCGCGATCGGCCAGCCGGGACAGCACGCCCAGCGCCATGAGGTCGTTGTAGGCGACGATCGCGGTGACGTCTTCGGCGAGCGCGAGGTCGGCGGCGTGCAGGCCGCCCTCGAAGGTGGGGGCGAACGGCCCAAGCTCGTTGACCGTGATGCCGCGGCGGGCGGCGCGCCGTAGCCCCCGCCTGCGCTGCTGGTTGGACCACGAGTTGCGCGGACCCTGCAGGTAGGCGATGCGGCGGTGGCCAAGCGCGGCGAGATGGTCGACGGCCTGGCGCATGCCGCCGGCGACGTCCATGATCACAACTGGCTGGTCGCGAACCGAACGGTTGATCAGGACGAGCGAGGTCGTGCCGATGGTGCGCTCGAGCTGGCTCGGGGACATCCGGGATGAGCAGAGGATGACCCCGTCCACCTGCTTGGCCATGGCCTGGACTAGCGCGGCCTCCTCGGCGCCGTTCTCGTCGCAGTCGGCCAGGAAGACGGCGTAGTCGGCGCCGCGGGCCTGGGACTGCACGCCCTTGAGGATGGCGGGGAAGAACGGGTTCGATAGGTCGGGCACGATGACGCCGAGGTTGCCGGTTTTGCCGGTGATAAGCCCGCGCGCCGCCCGGTTGGGACGGTAGCCGAGCCGGTTCGCCGTCTCGACGACGTGGAGCCGGGTGGCCTCGCGGACCATCTCCGGGGCGGCCAGGGCGCGGGACACCGTCGACACCGAGACGCCCGCCGCACGGGCGACGTCTTGGATCGTGACCGGCACCATGACCTCCTCTGGCCCTGCTCAATGAATGAAACCCTGCAATCGTTTGCAGAATCGGTCAATGCCCAGGTAGATAACACTTAGGTAACGGCGAGTGCGGAATTGCGGCCCCACGTCGCTCAACGCAAGGGGCGACCGCTGAGCAACGCCCGCGTGCTCTCCCACCCCTCGAGGCCTGGATCGAGAAGAGCGAGGTCGCCGGGCGTACGCAGCCGGTGCCACCCGGGGCCGGCCTGCACGAGGCCGGGCCGGGGCGCGGCCACCCGCAGCCGCCGGAACGCGTCGGGGAGGTCGAAAAGCTCGAAGCCGGATCCGGCAACGCCATGAAACAACCACGATGGCGCCGGCAACGGCACGGCGAGCGCGACGAGACCGCCTCCGTCGGACGGGCAAACGGCGGCCGCCGCGTGGCCGAGCGCACGGAACAGTTTGCCGATGAGCAGCGGCGGCAGGTCGGGCGCGTCGCCGGCCACGACCACCGCCTGCTCGGCGCCGAGACCGCGCAGCCGCTCCAGCGCGGCGGCCAGGTCGCCGGCGTGCACGGTCGGCGTGCCGGGCCAGGTGAGCGCCTCGGCCGCCGGCCAGTCGCCGCCGGTGAGGATCAGCGCCGACCGGACGAGCTCAAGCCCGGCGACCACCTCATAGGTGTCCTCGAGCAGGGCCAGCCGGAATTCGTCCCGGTCCACGCCGGGCGGCACCGCCCCGCCGCCCGTCGGTGGATCGGACCGTACCTCCCACGGATGCGAGTCGTCCGCGGAACGGGCGCCGCCGGCCCACGGCGCGAACACGGCGCCGACGCGATCGGTCACCCGACCGCCTCGTGCGGCATCGCGTCGGCTGCTTCCGCGTCAGTGTGGGCATCGGCGACGGCGTCGGGCAGGTGCGGCGCGGCCGCGACGCCCTCGAGGTATCCCCTGGCGCGCTCGGCCTTGGGATAACGGCCGACGAGTTCCCAAAACCTGGGCCCGTGCCCGGGCACGAGAAGGTGGGCCAACTCGTGGATGAGAACGTAGTCGACGACCCAGCCCGGCATGCCGCGCAACCGGGTGGACAACCGGATGCTGCCGTCGTCCGGCGTACACGACCCCCATCGCGTGCGCTGGTTGGCCACCCAGCGCACGCTGATCGGCCGGGCCAGGCCGTCCAGGTAGCGCCGGGACAGGTCACGGGCACGCTCGAAAAGCGCGTCGTCGCTGGGACGACGGCGCCGCTCCCGCTCGGCGAGCCGCTCGAGGATGGTGGCAACCCATTGCTCTTCCTCGGCCTTGCTCAGCCGTGACGGCACCATGACGACGGTCTTGTCGCCGTCGCGGTAGGCGGATACCGTACGCCGCCGTCGGGCGCTGCGGCGTACCTCGACGTTGGGGGGCACGGCTGCACGTTACCGAAAAGTTCCCGTTCTCCACAGGGGGTGGATGGCATTCTGGCAGGTCAGCGCCGGAGATTCGGCTCATCCCCAGGAATTTCCACAGACTCTTCTCAGGCTTTCCACAACAACACCCCGCATCATCCCCAAGCGCTCCACAGGCTTGTCCACAGGGCCGCGTTGACGCCGATGGAGACCACCCCTAGCGTCACGTGACAAGAGAGGCCCCGCGCCGCCGGATCGGTCGCTTGTCAGGGGAAGGGGAGCGACCGGCGAAGTGGCCGGGGCTTCCTCCATCGGGCGCCCATCGCGCTCCCCGCGCCCCTACCGCACCCTAGGCAGTGCCGCTCGGGGGTTCCCACCGCGCGCCCGCCGCCGTGAGGAAGGACACGCTTACCGCGTTTACGCAGGTGAGCGAGCTGACGCGCGTATCATGCGCCGACTTCGCCATGCCGGGAATATGGCAGAAACGACGGCTGATCACGGACAATGGGCGCGTGAGCGACCTCCCACGCCGCGCCGTGACGCGGACCGCCAAGCTAGCGTCCCTGCCCCTAGGATTCGCCGGCCGCACCGCGATCGGGGTCGGCAAGCGCACCATCGGCCGGCCCGCCGAGATTGTCGCCGTCGAGATCCAGCAGCGCACCGCCGAGCAGCTGTTCCTAGTGCTGGGCGAGCTCAAGGGCGGCGCCATGAAGGTCGGCCAGATGCTGTCGATCTTCGAGGCCGCCCTGCCACCGGAGATCGCCGGACCGTACCGCGCCACCTTGACCAAGCTGCAGGAGGCGGCCCCCGCGATGCCGGCAGAGACCGTGCACAAGGTCATGGCCGAGGGGCTCGGAGACGACTGGAGGGAGCTTTTCGCCGAGTTCACCGACGCGCCCGCCGCGGCGGCCTCGATCGGCCAAGTGCACAAGGCCCGGTGGCGCGACGGGCGCGCGGTCGCGGTCAAGGTGCAGTATCCCGGCGCGGGTAAGGCCTTGATGAGCGACTTCAACCAGGTCGCCCGGCTGGGCAGGCTGTTCGCCGTGCTGATGCCCGGCATGGACATCAAATCGATGCTGGCCGAACTCAAGGAACGCGTCACCGAAGAGCTCGACTACACCATCGAAGCCGAGTCGCAGGCCGCGTTCGCCCGGGCCTTCGCCGCCGACCCGGACTTCTCCATCCCCGATGTCGTCGCCCAGTCCCGCACCGTGCTGGTCACGGAGTGGATGGAGGGCGGCACGCCGCTCTCGCAGATCATCAGTTCCGGCACGCAAGAGCAGCGTGACCGCGTGGGCCTGCTCTATTCGCGCTTCCTGCTCTCCGGCCCGGCGCGCTGCGGCATGCTGCACGCCGATCCGCATCCGGGGAACTTCCGGCTCCTCGACGACGGGCGGCTCGGCGTGATGGACTTCGGCGCCGTCGACCGGCTGCCGGGCGGGTTCCACCGAAGGATCGGCCGGCTGATGCGCATCGGCACGATGCTCGATATGGACCTTGTGGAAAAGGCGCTGCGGGAGGAGCACTTCCTGCGCGACGGCGTGGAGGTCGACCTCGAGGCCCTGCACGCGTTCTTGGAACCGATCGCCGAGCCGCTCATCGAGGAGACGTTCAAGTTCAGCCGAAAGTGGCTGCGCGAGGAGGCGGCCCGCGTCACCGACCTGCGCCCGTCGAACGTGGTCCGCCAGTTCAACCTGCCGCCTTCATACGTTCTCATCCATCGCGTCGTAGCCGCGGGCACGGGGGTATTGTGCCAGCTTGAGGCCGAAGGTCCGTTCCGTGGGGAAGCGCTGCGCTGGGTTCCGGGCTTCGCGGACGACGAGGCGCCGCCCGCCGCCGCCCTCGACGCACCGCCTCGCGCTCATCCGGACGCCGAACTCGCCAGTTAGCCGCGCCTCCCCGGCCCGCCGTCGGTCCGAACGGGCCGCCGCGGCGCCTGGCGGAAGCGCTCAGAACAGCTCGGTCTCCAGCCGACCCTCGATGGCGCACAGGTTTTCGCGGCTGCAGTGGTCGCACATGTACTTGGGTCCGCGCCGGGTGAATTCGACGGTCCACCCCAACGGCGCGGCCTCCGCGTTGGCCCCGCACCACGCGCAAATCAGCATCCGGTCCCCTCCGTCTCTGGCCCCCGGCCCTCCCGTCAGCAACAGCATCCTTCGTACGGGCGGGTAATGCCCGTTACCGGGAGGAGCGTCGTACATATCCTTCGCGTCTTAGCGCTACTCCAAAATAGTTTGCTCATGCAACGCCGAGGCCCCCGGCCGAATTGCCGGGGGCCTTCCTTGCGTCGCCGCGCGAGCGCGGCCTCAACCATGCGGTTATGCGATGCCGACTCGGGCGAGCAGCCGGCGGATCAGACAGCCGATCTCGCGGATGGCCGTAAGCGGAGTGCGCCGAACCGCCTCCGCCGCGGCCTCCTGGCGGCCGCGCCGGGCGACATCGGCCCTCATGGCCGGATGCCGCTCAACGAGCCGGCGTTCCATGTCACGTATTCGCTCACGTGACAATTCCATACTCAGCAACATCGTCTGCTCCATACGGGAATGGCCGGAATTTTGGCTGGTCAGCCGAGGAACGTGACTCATGGCGTGTCCTGCCCGCGCGGCACCACTGAGCACGCCGTTGGCTCGGTCACGCTGCGACCGTGCTTTCCGTCGCCTCGGGGGGCGTGCCGTGCTCAGGCGCGGCGTCCTTCCGCGGCCGGCCGCGCGGCCGCTTCCGCGGCACGATCACACCGCGCACGAACAGTTCGCCGCCCCAAACGCCCCAGGGCTCGCGACGCTCGAGTGCGCCGGCCAGGCAAGCACGCCGGATCGGGCAGTCGACGCACAGCGCCTTGGCGAGCTCGACGTCGGCGGGCGCCTCGGCGAAGAAAAGCTCCGGGTCGGTCCGACACGCGAGCTCCAGTTCCTCGGCACTGAGCACGAGCTCCTGCATCGGTCGTCACCCCTCTCTTGTTGGCTCTCAACGGGATCTGTGGTTGGTTTCCGCCGGCAAACAAATGGGCCGCGGATCCGGTGGTCTGGATCCGCGGCCCTGGGGGCAACTCCCGGGTCTGCTAGCCCGGTCGTGACCTCCAGGGATCTGGATCCCAGACGTCGCCAATGAGTGCGACATGAGCGCCATTCATGACGACAGCGCGCCGGGGGGCCTCGGCTTTGCGGGCGGGGGAACGGGTGCCGGAGGAGACACTCCACCCCTGCTGCTCGCTCCACGGCCGCACCAGCCGCCGCTGTCGCACGACGCGCGCGGCGGGCGCCGCGGTCGCCATGGACGGCAGTGACGTAGGTGTGACCGTGCCCGATGGACCGCTCGTCGCGACGCCGGAAGCGTCGGGCGAACCCGCACAGGCGGCAGCCCAGCTCGGTGTGTCATAGATCGTGCTGATCACAGGACTGCCACCTCCCTTCCAGGCGCGCCGGCCATCGCGATGGGATGCCCGACCGAACGGGTGCTTGCGGGAAAGAGCGTACGTGGGCGGGGAGAATCCCGGCAAGGTATTTTTGACCTGCGATTTTGGCGCGTCGGTGCGGCGTCGGTGCGGCGTCGGTGCGGCGTCGGTGCGGCGTCGGTGAACGGTGTGCCGCCGGACTCAGAGGGACGCGGGCGGGCCGCTCGCGGGCTCAATCGTCGGTCACCCGAATGAGTCCTTCTTGCACCACCGAAACGACGAGATCACCGTCTTGGGTGAACACTTCGCCGCGGGCCAAGCCGCGCGCCCCGGCGGCCGCGGGGGTGTCTTGGGCGTACAGCAGCCATTGGTCGGCGCGGAACGGTTTGTGGAACCACATCGCGTGGTCGAGGCTGGCCCCCATGGTGCGGTTGTCGCCCCAGGCCAGCCCGTGGTTGAGCAGCACCACGCAACTGCCCTTGGCGCAGGTCGCCCCGAGCGCGTCGCACTCCTCCTGCGAGGCGGGGACGCCGTATTCGTGGTAGGCGACGTCGTCCAGCACGTGCAGCGCCTCCTGGCTGATCGGCCGCAGCCCG
>CALAED010000368.1 GCA_937891035.1 uncultured Thermomonosporaceae bacterium
CGCCTCGATCTGTTCGGCCGGAATCGGCTCGTCCGGCGCGCGGCCGAGCACCTGTCGGATGCCGGCCACCGCGGCGTCGCGGTAACGCTCTGGGTTGTCCGACAGCAGCTTGCGGGTGACGATGGACCCGTCGGGGCGGCGCCCCACGACATCGGTGAACGTGCCGCCGCGGTCGATCCAAAACTGCCAGCGCCCACTCATCGATCACACACCCGCTTGGCCCTCTTTCCTGGATCTACCGGATCTACCGGATCTATCGGAACTGCCCCTTATCGCGGTGGTGATGCGGTGCTCGGCCTCGTCGAGATATATGGCGAGTTCCGCCCGCGCCTGCCTCAGATCGCCGCCGGCGATGAGGCCGTGGAGTTCGCGGTTGCGCGGAACGAAGTCCCCGTGCAGCTCGGCCGGGTCGGTGAAGACCAAGAAGCCGAGGCGGATCTCCGTCATGAGGCGGCGGAAGACCTCGTTGATCCGAGGGCTTTGCTGGGCGGCCACGATCTGCTCATGGAACCGCAGATTGACGGTGCCCACCTCCTTCCACCGGCCGGCCGCTGCCGCCCGCTCGGCCGTGGTCACCAGGTCTCCGATCGCGCTCACGTCGAGCTCATGCCGCCCGTCGATGGCGTGGTCGAGGGCGGCGAGCTCGAACATGCGACGCAGCCGGTAGATGTCGCCGACATCGACCTCGCTCAGCCACCGCACCATGACGCCCCTGTGCGCCTCGTAGGTGAGCAGATGCTCGCTCGTCAGCATGCGGAACGCCTCACGAACCGTATTGCGCGACACCTGCAGGGCCTTGGACAGCGCCGCCTCCGGCAGCGGCGTGCCCGGGGCGAACCGGCCTTCGAAGATGTTCTCCCTGATGACCTCGGCCGCGCGCTCGGCGGCGGTGGGCAGCGGCCGCAGGGCCGGGAGGTCCGCGAGATCGTCGAGCCGGCCGGAACCCTCCGACGCGGAAGGGTCTGAATGCCGAGAGGGCTTGACCATCACTACCTCGTGCCTAAGACTTTGTTCAACAATCGACCGTAGGAATGATCCCCGCCTCACCATAGACGGCTCACTGACCCTTTGGGAAGAGAGATGTCCCTCCCACTGAGACCCGCCCCTCACCGGCCCGCTGATCAGCCGATGCGGCACCCGGTGCCGCCGCGTGCGGCCCCACGTGGACCTGCGGGCTGAGCGGGCCGCGGGCCGCGCCGCCGAGCCCAGGCCACGCTGGACCAACGCATTCCTCCGGCTGGTCGCCACGCTGGCCGTGCGGCCACGCTGGCGCGACCGGCCGCTCCCGCTGATCTGGCTGACCGGGGGAGGCGGCGGCGCCGTCCTCGACGCGCTTGCGGGCCGGTTAACGAGTCCTGGCCGGTATCAGGTGCCGCACGCCCGGCTCCCCGCGTCGCCCGCGACCGATGCGGAGCCGGCCGCCGCCGCGCGACCCACGGACGGTCCCCGGCCTCCCAACGGTCCCCGACCCCCCAACGGTTTCCGGCCCGCCCACGGCCCCGGGCCCGCCAACGGTCCGCCGCCCGCGGACACCGCCGGCTCACGAACGGCGCGCGCCCCGGCGACGGGGCCGAAACGGAGATCAGGCCGCTACTCGACCGGCTCTGCCGGAAGCTGTCCCGGCCGACGTTCGGCACCGGCCGGCTGTGGTTCCGGCACTACGCGCTGGCCGCCTGGCTGCTGGACCAAGATCTGTCGGACTGTCGCTCCGACGACATACCGGGCGAACTCGCGCGCCTGCTACGCCGCCGCGCCCGGCCGCGCCACCGGGCCGATCTGTCCGAGCGGGGCGACCTGTCGGGCGAGGGCCTGTTCGGCGTGTTCGCCGTGCTGTCCTGGCTGCTCAGCAGGCTGGTGCCGCAGGTGCTTTTCCGCGTCGCCATCTCCGGCAAGGTCCCGGTGATCGGCCGACGGTACCGGTGGTTCATGCGCCAGCATTACCTCGCGCCGGCGCAATCCGGCACGTTCCTCGGCCTCGGCGAGCGGCTCACCGCCGGCCGCCGGGACGACGAGCCGCCCGACCAGATCGAAAAGCTGCTGCTCCATGCCTTCCTCGAAGACCTACGGCATGCCTATCTGCGGCGGCCGTGGCGCATCCAAGGCTGGCGGCGCACCGCTTATCCGATCGTGATGATCGACGACATCGACCCGGGCACCACCGGCCACACATTGCTCCGGCTCATCAACGACGTACGCAACGAGACCGGCCGCAACGACCCGCTGCTTGTGGTCTGCGCGAGCGCGCGGCCGCCACGGCCGTCCGCCGCGCCGGCCATCGGGCCTGATGATCTCGAATCGGCGTACCGGGGCTGGGCGAAGGCGCTGCCGAAGAAGCGCCGGGCGCGCGGCCCGGGCGCCTGGATCTGGTCGATCGACGAACCCGCCGTGCCGGCCACGGAAACCAATGGAGCGGAGACGGGGCGAGCGGGCGGCGACGGCCCGCCGGCCTTCGTTCCGCCGAAGCCGCCGTGGTTCGCCCGGCGCACCGTCGCCGTCGTCGCCTGCCTGGTGGTCGTCGGCTCCGCCGGCGGCATCGTCGCGGTCCGGTCCGGCTGGCCGGGCTGCGGCCATTCGCCGCTCGACCGCGACGTCTCGGTGCGCGAGATCGGTGGCCAGTGCATCGGGCTGAGCGCGAGCAACGGCTTCCGGTTCAACGATCAGCTCGGTCAGCGGCTGCTGGTCGACGTCCAGCGGCGGATCTTCACGCAGAATGAGGAGGTTCGTGACCAGTGGGAGGCCGGTGGTCGGCACCGGCCGCTGGTCACGCTGGTGTACCTCGGCACCCTGACCGGCCGAAAGATCGATCGCCTCCCCGACGAAGAGGCGTACGCGGCGGAACGAGAAGATCTGGAAGGGCTGGCGGTGGCCCAATACGACGGCATCCGCACGAGCGGCGTGCCGAGTAAGCCGCTGCTGCGCGTCGTGATCGCCAACGCCGGCTTCCAGATGAGGTACGCGAAGGAAGCGGCGACGATGATCGTTGATCTGGCTCGCCGCGACCGCACCCTCATCGGCGTGGTCGGTCTTGTGGAGAGCCGCAAGGTCACCGGCACGGCGCTCGGCCTGCTGCACGACGCGGGGATCCTCGCCGTCGCGCCCACTCTCTCGGCCGACGGCATGTACCGGTACTCGAAGCTCTACCTTCAGGTCTCGGCGCCGAACCTCGATCAGGCCAGGCTCGTTGAGCGGTACGCGAGCACGGTGCTGCGCGTGCGCGGCGTCCGCGTCTACTACACGTTGGGCAAGGACTCCGCACGCTCCGACGATCATTACGTGGACACCATGCTCGCCGGCTTGAAACGGATGTTCGGCCGGCGGCTGGAACGCGTCGACCCGTTCGACGGCGAGACGAGCATGACCGAAGACTGCGGCTACCGGGGCATGGTGTTCTTCGCGGGCCGGTGGACGGAGTTCGGCCGCTTCATCGAACGGCTCTCGCGATCGTGCGGCGACGATCCCCCGGACCACGTGGTGGCCGACGACTCGGTGAACCGTTACATGGCCAACACCAAGAGCCGCCGGCTCGCCCCTGGCAACATCCCGCTCACGTACGTGTCGAAGGGCTGGCTGGCCACGTGCGGCCCGCTCGGCCGACGCACCGGCGAGGAGGCGGCGCGCAAGTTCTCTTCGCTGCTTCGGGCACCCGATCTGCTCAGCTCGCCGCGCTGCGACCCCGCCCGCTCCAACCTGCCCGTCGGCGAGCGGGTTGGGTTGTCCTACGACTCTGCCATGATCGTGCTGCGCGCGGTCCAGGATCTCGCCGACCAGCGCCCGGACCCGCCTCCGCGCTGGGACCCAGACTCCATTGATCCGGTGCCGCTCCATGCCGCCATTCACCGGCGGCACCAGACGACGCCGTTCCCCGGCGTGACCGGGGACATCAGGTTCGACGCCGACGGCGAGCCGGTCGACAAGATGATCTTCCTCGTGCGGGCGGAGAGCATCCCGCAAACGGACGTTCCGCCCACATTGGTGTTCCGGTGCGGGTCCGCGAGGGAAGGGGATCCCGCCACCTGCCGCGAGCCGTGACGTCATCCCCGGTCCCGGCCGGGAACAACTCCCCCACCTCCAACGTTGGATGCTATTGGCAGCAAAGTTGAGCGAGCCAGACTCAAGTCATTTGACAGGGTCGCCGACGGGGACTAATTTGCGCGGGCGGGGTGCGACGTACGACAACGCGTCGACTGACGAGAGATCACATACAGATCGACATCCAGACATCCACGGAGGACGAACTAATGGCACGTACGGTCGGCATCGACCTCGGGACGACCAACTCGGTCGTCGCGATTCTGGAGGGCGGCGAGCCCACCGTGATCGCCAACGCGGAGGGGTCGCGGACCACGCCGTCCGTCGTCGCCTTCGCCAAGAACGGTGAAGTACTGGTCGGCGAGGTGGCCAAGCGCCAGGCCGTGACCAACGTGGACCGCACGGTTCGCTCGGTCAAGCGCGAGATGGGCACCGACTGGAAGACGACGATCGACGGCAAGGAGTTCACGCCGCAGCAGATCAGCGCGTTCGTGCTGCAAAAGCTCAAGAGGGACGCCGAGTCCTACCTGGGCGAGACGGTCACCGACGCGGTGATCACCGTTCCGGCGTACTTCTCCGACCACCAGCGGCAGGCCACCAAGGAGGCCGGGCAGATCGCCGGTCTCAACGTGCTGCGGATCATCAACGAGCCGACGTCCGCCGCCCTCGCTTACCACCTGGAAAAGGAGGGCGAGGCCACGATCCTCGTCTTCGACCTCGGCGGCGGCACGTTCGACGTCTCGCTGCTCGAGGTGGGCGAAGGCGTCGTCGAGGTGAAGGCGACCAGTGGTGACAACCACCTCGGCGGCGACGACTGGGACCAGAAGATCGTCGAATGGCTGGTCACCAAGTTCAAGAACGCGAACGGCGTCGACCTGTCCAAGGACAAGATGGCGCTGCAGCGGCTGCGGGAGGCGGCCGAGAAGGCCAAGATCGAGCTGTCCAGCTCGTCCGAGACCACCATCAACCTCCCCTACATCACGGCGTCGTCCGAGGGCCCGCTGCACCTGGACGAAAAGCTCACCCGGGCCGAGTTCCAGAAGATGACGGCCGAGCTGCTCGACCGCTGCAAGGGGCCGTTCCAGCAGGTCATCAAGGACGCGAGCATCAAGCTGAGCGACATCAACCACGTCGTGCTCGTGGGCGGCTCCACCCGGATGCCCGCCGTCGCCAATCTGGTCAAGGACCTGACCGGCGGCAAGGAGCCCAACAAGGGCGTCAACCCCGACGAGGTCGTCGCCGTGGGCGCCTCCCTGCAGGCCGGTGTGCTCAAGGGCGAGGTCAAGGATGTCCTGCTGCTCGACGTCACGCCGCTGTCGCTGGGCATCGAGACCAAGGGCGGCATCTTCACCAAGATCATCGAGCGGAACACGACCATCCCGACCAAGCGGTCGGAGGTCTTCACCACCGCCGATGACAACCAGCCGTCCGTGGAGATCCAGGTCTACCAGGGCGAACGCGAGATCGCCGCGTACAACAAGAAGCTGGGCACCTTCCAGCTGACCGGGCTGCCGCCCGCGCCGCGCGGCGTGCCGCAGATCGAGGTCACCTTCGACATCGACGCCAACGGCATCGTCAACGTCTCGGCGAAGGACCTCGGCACCGGCAAGGAGCAGTCGATGGTCATCTCCGGCGGCTCGGCGCTGCCCAAGGACGACATCGACCGCATGATGCGCGAGGCCGAGCAGTACGCCGAGGAGGACCGCAAGCGCCGTGAGGAGGCCGAGGTCCGCAACAACGCCGACACGCTGACCTACTCGACGGAGAAGTTCCTCAGGGAGAACGACGAGAAGATCCCCGAGGACGTCAAGACCGAGGTCAAGGCGGCGCTCGACGACGCCAAGAAGGCTCTGGAGGGCACCGACACCGACGCCATCCGTACGAGCTCGGAAAAGCTCGCCCAGGTCAGCCAGAAGATGGGCGCGGCGATGTACGCCCAGCAGCAAAGCGAGGGCGGCGCGCAGCAGCAGCCCGGCGGCACCGAGGACGCCGCCGGCGCCCAGCAGGCCCAGGCCGACGACGAGGTCGTCGACGCCGAGATCGTCGACGATGACAAGGACAAGCGGGAGGGTGGTGCTGCGTGACGGAGCCGCGAGCCGACGAACGAGCGGAGTGGCCGGCCGTCGCGACCGTGCGTAGCGCGGCCTCTTGGCCGACCGCGAAGCGAGCGAGGAGGGGAGCGCGACCATGAAGCCAGAGCGCTCCGAGGAGCACCAGGGGCCGGTGATCCGCGACAAGCGGCGCATCGATCCCGAGACCGGCGAGGTCAGGGTGCCGCCAACGGAGACGACGGCCGCGGCGCCCCCGTCCGAGTCCGAGTCCGGGTCCGACCGGGCCGGTGGAGGCAAGGAGGACGACGGCGAGATGGCCAAGCTCAAGGCCAAGCTCGACGAGCGCACCAACGACCTGCAGCGGCTCCAGGCGGAATTCGCCAACTACCGCAAGCGGGTCGAGCGCGACCGGGTCGCGGTCCGCGAGCAGGCGCTCGCCAACGTGCTGGTCGAGCTGTTGCCGGTGCTCGACGACATCGGCCGGGCCCGTGACCACGACGAGCTCACCGGCGGTTTCAAGTCGGTGGGCGAGGCGCTGGAGGCCAAGGTCGCCAAGCTAGGCCTAGAGCGGTACGGCGAGAAGGGCGAGCCGTTCGACCCGACCGTGCACGAGGCGCTGCTGCACTCCTACTCGCCGGAGGTCACCGAACCGACGTGCGTGGAGATCCTGCAGCCCGGCTACCGGGTCGGCGGGCGGGTGCTGCGCGCGGCCCGCGTCGCCGTCGCCGAGCCGGAGGAACCGCCGGCTCACGACGGCGGCGAGCCGGTGCGGGACGCATCAGCGGACGGCTCGGCCGGCGGTGCCGCATCGGTCCAGGACGCCGCATCGGCCGACCGGTCCGACGGAGCCGACGGAGCCGACGGAGCCGACGGGTCTGAACGGTCCGGCGGATCCGGCGGATCCGGCGAGTCAGCCGGATCCAGCGCATCAGGAGGATCCGGCGAAGAGAACGACGAGAGAGACTGAAACCCGCGGGCGGCCGTGCCCGGCCCGGTACGCGGCCACGGCTACGGCCGCTCGCGGTGACCGATATGACAAGCAGTGGCGGGAGGCGCGTTGAGCACCAAGGACTACGTGGAGAAGGACTACTACAAGGTCCTCGGTGTCTCTAAGACGGCCAACCAGGACGAGATCAAGAAGTCCTATCGCAAGTTGGCCAGGAAGTACCACCCGGACGCCAACAAGGGTGACGCGGACGCCGGGGAGCGTTTCAAGGAGATCTCCGAGGCCTACGACGTCCTGTCGGACGAAAAGCGCCGCAAGGAGTACGACGAGGCGCGCAGGCTGTTCGGCAGCGGCGGGTTCCGCACCCAGCCGGGCGGCGGGTTCGGCTTCGACCTGGGGGACCTGTTCGGCGGCGGCACCGGCCAGCCCGGTGGCGCCGGCACCGGCACCGGCGCCGGCGGCGACCGCCTGGGCGACCTGTTCGGCGGCCTGTTCAACCGCGGCAGGCAGCAGACGGGGCGTCGTCCCCGGCGCGGCGCCGACGTCGAGTCCGAGGTGACGCTGTCGTTCAGCGAGGCGCTCGACGGCATCACGGTGCCGCTCCGGCTGACCAGCGAGGCGGCCTGCCCGTCCTGCCGGGGCACCGGCGCGAAGGCGGGCACCGTGCCCCGCGTCTGCCCCAACTGTGAGGGCACCGGGCACGAGAGCCGCAACCTCGGCGGCTTCTCGCTGTCCGAGCCATGCCACGAATGCCGCGGCCGCGGCCTGGTCGTCGACGACCCGTGCCCGCAGTGCCACGGCAGCGGCCGCGCGCCCAGCACCCGTACGATCCAGGCCCGCATCCCCGCCGGGGTCGGCGACGGCAAGCGAATCAGGCTCAAGGGCAAGGGCGCGCCGGGCGAAAACGGCGGGCCGGCCGGCGACTTGTACGTCCTCGTGCACGTCACCCCGCACAAGGTGTTCAAGCGCCAGGGCGACAACCTCACGATCACCGTGCCGGTGACGTTCGCCGAGGCGGCGCTCGGCAGCGAGATCAAGGTGCCGACGCACCGCGGGCAGCCGGTGACCCTGCGCATCCCAGAGGGCACGCCCAACGGCCGTACGTTCCGGGTCCGCGGCCGCGGTGCCACCCGGCGCGACGGCACCAAGGGCGACCTGCTGGTCACCATCGACGTCCAGGTACCGCAAAAGCTCGACAACCCCACCCGCGAGGCCCTCGAGAAGCTCCGCGAGTCCGGCGGCGGCGACGACCTGCGCGTCGAGCTGCTCCAGTCGGCCCGGGAGGACTAACGATGATGCGGAACTTCGCCGATGACACGCCGGTCTATGTGATCTCGGTCGCGGCGCAGCTGTCCGGCCTGCACCCGCAGACGCTGCGCGCCTACGACCGGATGGGGCTGGTATCGCCGGGCCGGACGGCCGGGCGCGGTCGGCGCTATTCGATGCGCGACATCGCGATGCTGCAGGAGATCCAGCGGCTCTCCCAGGAGGAGGGCATCAATCTCGCCGGCATCAAGCACATCTTGGAG
>CALAED010000369.1 GCA_937891035.1 uncultured Thermomonosporaceae bacterium
CTGGGCCGTCGGGTGCTGACTATCATTCGGCGGTGACCGCCTACGACTAAATTGACCTGTTCGAGCAGTTGAACGCCTCGAGCCTGCCGGTGCGGCAGCAGCGCATTCTGGTCGCGATCCACGACTGGGTGGTCCGGCATGGGTACTCGCCGAGCACTCGGCAGATCGCCGAGGCGGTGGGGCTGCGGTCATTGTCATCGGTGTCAAAGCACCTGGCAAGCCTCGACGAAATTCGCTCGACGGGCCATCGAGAACCACGGATTGCGGACACGGATCACATCGATCGACCAGGCCCCTCGGGCGCACATCGACGCGCTGTGCTACGTGACATTCGGACCCCCTTGGAAGAAACGGTGAGGCTGTTGGTACCGGTCAGGCGCCATGGTTGCGGACTTCGGCCGCTCTCGGATCATCAAGGTCGTCAAAAATGGCGAGGGATTGGCGCCAATACGTGCGGGCATCAGCGTGCCTGCCGATGTTGTGCATGGTTTTGCCGATGCTGTTCAGCGACCATGCCTCTCCCCATCGGTTGCCGATATCGCGATTGACGTCAAGTGCCTGCTGGAAATAAAGGATGGCGTCGTCGTGTTGTCCGAGCTTGCGGCATATGTCGCCGAGGTTGTTCAGTGCGATGCCCTTGCCGTGCCGGTCGCCGAGTTCTTGCCAAACATCCTTCGCCTCTTGCGCGGTGTGGAGTGCTTCGCTGAATCGGCCGAGTTCCCGGTAGGCGGCGGCGAGGCTGGTCAGTGTCCAGCCAGCACCCCACAAGTTTCGACTCTTCTTGTGCAATATCAGTGCCTGCCGGTAGTGGTCGACCCCCTCAGGAAAACGTTGGAGGCCCTGATAGGCACAGGCGAGCAGATGTAATGCGATTCCTTCGCACCACGAGTCGCCAATTCCACGCCAGATCTGTAGGGCATGTTGAGCAGCGTCCAGAGCCTCCGGGTATCGCCGGATCTCCCAATAAGCATTGGCGATGCTGGTCTGTATCCATGCCAGGCCGTACGGGTCGTTCACCTGATGGGCGGCCTGGAGCGCGAGATGGTGGGTAGAGACCCAGTCGGACCAGTGTTTGCGTAAGTAGAAAAAATCCCATAGCGCCATTGTCAACTTCCACGCGATCGTGGATAGACCGGTGTCGGCGGCCTGGCGAGCGGCGGCGACGAGGTTGACGCGTTCGGCCTCGCACCAGGTGAGCGCCTTGTCGCGCTTGGCGAAGGTAAGGGGCTCGGTTCCGGATTCGGTGGGTTCTGGCGCAGGCCGGTGACGGCTGGGCATCAGCGCCTTGCCCGCTGCGTCGGCGGTGTTCAGGTACCAATTGAGTACGCGTCTGCGGGCCGAATCCCGGTCCTGGAGGGAGTCTTCTGCGGCGGCGCGTTCAGCTGCGTACAGGCGAACCAGATCGTGGAGCCGATAGCGGTCGCGACTGGATTCCTGGAGCAGATGGCAACTGGTGAGGGTCTGCAGTAACCGTCGAGTGGTGGCGGGGGCTGTGCCGATGAGCGCCGCGGCGGCCGGCGCGCCGAACTCCGGGCCTGGATGCAGTCCCAGCATCCGGAACGCGTGCGCGCCGGTCGGCTCTAGCGCGCGGTAGGACCACGAGAACACCGCCCGTACCGCCGTGGTGTCATCGCCGTCGGCGGCCAGCATGTCGAGCCGGTTGTGTTCACCTTCCAGTTCCTCGGCCAGTTCGGCCAGTGCGAGGTTGGTGCGGGCGGCGATGCGTTCACCGGCGATCCGCAACGCCAGTGGCAGATGGCCGCACAGTTTCGCCAGGGCTTTTGCGGCATCCGACTCCAGGTGGATCCGCTGCCGGCCAGCGATGCGTGCCAGTAGGGTCACTGCCTCGTCGCCGGTGAGGATGTCGAGAGTCATCCGCCGGGCGCCCTCACGAGCAGTCAGACCCGCGAGGCTGTTTCGGCTGGTGACCAGCGTGAGGCAGGTCGGCGAGCCAGGCAACAGTGGACGGACCTGATCGGGCGCAATGGCGTTGTCAAGCACGATCAGCACTCGCCTGCCGGCGAGCGCACTACGGTACAAGGCGGCCCGCTCCAGAGGGTCATCTGGAATCCGCTCCGGATCGACACCCAGCGCGCGCAAAAACTGCCCGAGCACATCCTGCGGCGTCAAGGGCGGCTGATCGGGATCGAAACCGCGGAGATTGACATAGAGCTGGCCATCCGGGAAGGAGTCCACAACCTCATGGGCGAAACGTACTGCCAACGCCGTCTTACCGATTCCACCGACGCCATCGACCGCACAGATAACCACTGGCCCCTTCCCGCCATCGCTGGCACGACACTTCAGCTTCGCAAGCTCCCTCTTCCGGCCGGTGAAGCCCGGCACGTCAAGCGGCAGCTGGGCGGGAGTCGGATGAGGCCGTTCCTTGGCAGATGCGGTAGCCGATGTCTCGGTGGGGGACTCGTCACGTGTCAGAGCCATCGGATGGGTTTCGCGCAGCCCAGGCGGTGTCAAAGCAGGGTCAGCGGCCAAGATCTGTTGATGGAGGCGCTGTAGGTCTGGTCCGGGGTCGATGCCCAGCTCATCGAGGAGAATTTTGCGGGCACGCTGGTAGGCGTTCAGGGCGTCGCCTTGGCGGCCGCTGCGGTACAGAGCGAGCATCTGTTGGGCCCATAGCCGTTCCTGGAGTGGATACCGTCGGGTGGCCGCTTCCAAGTCGGGGATCAGTTCGCGGTGATGGCCGATGACCAGGCGAATATCGAAGGCTGCTTCGACCGTTTCAGCTCGTAGTTGTTCCAGTCGAGCGGTTTCGGTTTGGAGCGACTCAGGCAATGCAAGGTCGTCGAGAACAGTATCGCCACACACAGACCCAGAGCCCGGGTGAGCCGTTCCACCGCCGGCGCATGTTGCCGCTCCTGCGCTGCATGCTGACCCTGGCGGGTCAGTTCTTCGAAGACCTCGGCGTCGAGTTCACCAGGATCAACTCGCAGCAGATAACACCCGGACTGATTCTGGATCCGCTCCTGGTCTCCGTTGTCGGTATCCAGATGTCGTCGCAGATCAGAGATGTGGTTGTAGAGATTCTGCGCGGCTGAAGCAGGTGGCTGCCCTTCCCACAGCCAATCAATGATCCGCTCCATTGGTACCGACCGGTTGGCGTTAAGCAGCAAGACTGCCAGCAAGACGCGCTGTTTACGCCGCACCAAGGTGCACACACGCCCTGATTCGGTACGAACTTCTAACCGTCCCAAGATCCGAAAATCCACCGGCTCCCCCGAGCGCCCCCTGGACACAGTTTGGGCGACACCGGCACCGCGTGGATTGACGATCTTCCACAGGAAGCCCGGTCGCCACGTCAAGTCAAACCCAGTCACTGTGCCGTTTACAAGCCCCGATCTACACATACCTGAGTAGATCATGCATGGTCGTAGCCCGCACCATAGTCACCACCAACCGGTTCACGACTGGGGAAGGGAGTTCGCGATGTCGAAGAAGATCAAGATCAGGAAGCTCGAGAAGCTCGAGACGACCTACGTCCGCAACTGCACTGGCTAAGTACGTGGCGACGGCCGGGCGGAAAGCCGCCCGGCCGTCCACAAAGGAGAAGAGAAAGCGTGAGATTTCCCCGGGTGAAACGCGCACACGACCCCATACGTTTTCCTGGCGGCCGTATTCGCATCGGGTCGGTGCAATACACCGTGGGCGCCGAGATCGAAGACGACGAGGCGGGCACCGTCTGGCGGTTGCTTGAACTTCTCGATGGCACGCGCACCCCGGAAGAAATTGTCGAGACGATGATATCCAGCGGTGCCTCGAAGGAGGACGTGCGCGAACTCCTTAATGACTTGCTGGAGACCGGCCACATCGAGGACGCGGGAGCTGAGCCCGCCACGGGGCTGACGCCGGCAGAACTGCTCCGTTATAGCCGGAACGAAAATTACTTCAAGTGGATCGACACAGCACCAGACCGCACGCCTTATGAGTTGCAGAGCCGGCTCAAGCAATCAAGCGTTGCCGTGGTCGGCCTGGGCGGATCCGGTTCCTCCGTGGCGATGAGCCTGGTGGCCGCAGGGGTCGGAGCGCTCCATTGCGTGGATTTCGACGACGTTGAGCCGTCGAACCTCACCCGGCAACTCCTCTACACCGAGGACGACATCGGCTACCCGAAGGTTGACCGCGCCGTGGCGCGACTGCGGAACCTCAATGCACAGACGCATGTTATCGGCGCCGAATGCAAGATCACCTCGACCGATGACGTCACGGCCCTACTCGCCACGGTGGACTTCGCCGTCCTGTGCGCCGATGTCCCCCATCCGGACATCCAGTTGTGGACGAGTGATGCGGCGATCCGTACGGGCACACCGTGGTCGGTGTGCTTTTACGCGGGACCCATGCTCACAACCGGAATCTTCGTCCCCCATAAGACGCCATGCTATTGGTGTCTTCTGCGGACCGGGCCGTCCCCGCTCAAGGCGGACGACGGGGCCACCGGTCAGGCGCTGTACGGCGGCACGGACGTCAACGCGGCGCTGGCGCCCACCGCCGCACTCACAGGACACCTCGGCGCCTTGGAAGCCATCTATTACCTGACCGGGCTCCAAGCGCAGACGGTCGGCCGAATCTACCACCAGAACCTCATGGTCTACGACCACTGCTACTACGTCGACGTGGAGTTCGACGCCGGGTGCAGGCACTGCGGAGGAGGTCCAGGGTGATCCAGGACATGACCGGGGAATCCCGAGTGGAGCTAGCAGATCTCGTCATCCGCGAGGAGGACGGCGACCATATAGTTGGCCGGGTCGACTCCGGGGAGTTCGTGGCACTGCCGCAGGTTGGCGCCCGCGCCGTTCAACTGCTCCGCGACGGAGACTCACTCGAGGTGATCTCTGCGCGCCTCGCCGAAGAGTACGGCGAGAAGGTCGACATGCGGGAATTCGTCGCCGACCTGGCCGAACTCGGTTTCGTCCTGTCGGTGAACGGGGTTCCGGTGTCGTCGGGTCAACGGGACGTGGCGACCCACCTACCGTGGCTACACCAGTCGCACATCGCGTGGATCTTCTCCCTTCCGGCCAAGATTTGCTACGGCTTGCTCGTGCTGGGCGGCGTGCTGGCCGTCACGCTGCGTCCCGAGCTACTGCCCTCCACCCGGAACCTGCTGCTCAGTGACAGCCCGAGCGTCGTCATCACGGTCAATACCGCGCTCTTCCTGCTCGTCGTTGCCGCCCACGAGAGCGCTCACCTGGTCGCGGCGCGTTCCCTCGGCCTGCCGGCCCGAATCTCGCTGGGGACCCGGCTGTACAACCTGGTGGCGCAGACCGATCTCTCGGCGCTATGGAGCGTGCCGCGAGCGCAACGGTTCCGCGGCTACCTGGCCGGGATCGTATCCGACGTCGGCCTCGCCTCCACTGTAGTGATTACGCAGTTCCTCGTTCCGATGCCGGCATGGCTGAACCACTCCTTGTCGGCGATGGTGGTCCTCATCGTGCTTGGGCTGATCGCGCAGTTGCAGCTCTACATGCGCACCGATCTCTACTTCGTTTTGTGCGAACTGCTTGGTGCACGCAACCTATTCGAGGATGCGACGATCATGCTGCTGGGACTTCTGCGGATGGCGCCGCGGAACGCACTACAGGTCTCCCCGCGCGAGCGCCGGGTGGTGATGCTTTACATGTGGTTGATGGTGACCGGTTCCGCGGGCGCCATGGCCTTCTTTGGCTGGATGGTGATACCCGCGCTGATCGTCCTCTTCGCCGATGCGGTTCGCAGCATCGTCTCTGGAATCACTGGTGGGGAACTGATTCCAGTCCTCGACGGGGTGACGACTGTCGGCATCGAGGGAGGTCTGTGGGTCCTCTTCGTCGTGGTCTTCGTCCGGTCCCGGCGTGAATGGATGGCTCGAATCCGCAAAGGCTTGGCCGCATGAGTCGGCCCGGCATACGGGTGGTCGGAATCTCCCAGGGGATTTTCCTTCAGGTCGGGACGGACGGCTACCTCCTCGACGGCGAGATGCGGGACCTGTTGGTCTCCCGGGTCCTGCCGTGGCTGGCCGGTAACGCGGAAGAGCCCGAGGAGGTTGGGGAGCTACTGGACATCCTTCGGCCACCAGGCAGTGGCCCTGCGGGGCGGGTGCGACTCGCCGGTTGGGCGGCCGGTGACCACCTCCTACCGGCATTACTGGATCAGGCTGGGATCGCCCACCACTCCGATGCTGCAACACCGGTGGACGTGACCATCGGCGGCGGTGACGATCTCGACGGACCGAACCTGCCGGTCCGTGTGCTGGCCGACGAGGTGATCATCGGCCCGCTCACCCTACCCGGGTACGGTCCGTGCCCGCGGTGTCTCGACCTGCGCGTACTTGCCAGACGGCCGGCGGAGTTCGCGGAGGCCGCGCTCTCCCCAGACCGGCGTGAGTACGCACGAGTGCCGCCCACCCCTGGCCCAGTGGTCGCTGGCCTAGCCCGCTATCTCGTGACGCTCGAAACCCTCCGGATTCTCGGTGGGGTCCGGGAGCCGGAGGTCCTACGATTCAACTCCCGCAGTGTCCGGCTAACGCGGCATTCCGTGTTGATTTCAGCGAACTGCGCCCGGTGCGGGCGGCTGGAGCAGCGGCCCGCCCCACCCGGTTTCGGGCGTGGGCCGACGAGTGGTGTGGCGTCCTGGGCCGGCCCGACGTGCTGACCGTCGACGGGGACACCGGCGATGAACAAGCCAGGGACCAGCGGCTATGGACGGTCATAGTACCCGGCGCCCTCGCCCTGCACGATCAGGGGGTCATCGCGGCCGAGGCCCCGGTGGGCCGTGGGTCCGGGGTCGACCTCGACGACGCGACGACTGCCGCCGCAGCCGAGGTGATCGAACGCTACGCGGCGCTGCGTCCCGGCACCAAGCCGGTGCCGGCCAGGTGGCTCGACGGGGCGAGCACCCGCCGAGCAAGTGTTCCTGGGCCGGACGGGGGTGACCTCCAACGGTTTGGCCTGCGGCACCAGCCACAGTTCCGCCGCAGCGTCCGCTGTCCTCGAACTCCTCGAACGTGACGCGATCATGACCGTCTGGCACCACTGGTCTCCCGCGACCCGACTTCACCTGGACCACTGGCTGATCCGGGCGCTTGAGCGCGCCGGCGTCACGGTGACCTTGCACGAACTGCCCGCGGCGGCGGATGTGAGCGTTGTGCTGGCGGTGGCGTACGGCGACGGCCAGAACCACCCGGGTGCCGTCGTGGGGGCGGCGGCCAATCTCGATCTCGGCACCGCCGCACGCAAGGCGCTGACCGAGTTGGCCGGAAACGTCGTCATCACCAGACGGGAGATCAAGGCCGGACAATGGCGGGAGGTTGGCGACCCGTCCCAGGTGCGCAGCCTGCTTGACCACGGATTCTTCTACCGGGATCCGACCCGCGCGGTCGCCTTCGCTTTCCTTGATGGCGGCGACACCAGATCGGTTCCTGGGAAAGCCGGCCGAGCACCCCGCTTGGAGGAGCTGACCAGCCGATGCTCCGACGCCGGGATACGGGTCGCCGTGGCCGACATCACGCCAGCGGACGTCGCCGCGAAGCTCGGCCTGCACGTGGTACGGGCTGTCAGCGACGATCTCGTGCCGCTGTGGTTCGGGCATGACCATGCACCACGCGATCACCCGAGACTGCGTGGAGCAGCGGGCAACGTGTGGCCCCACCCCTTCGCTTGACTGTGGAATCGTCTCAAGTACGGCACCCGAAGCTTGCGGATGATCTGCTCCGGAGTGTGCCTACGTCGAGCAATCGTGATGATCCTCCCTCCGCCCGGCATCCTGGGCCGCGGACTCCTCGGGCAAGAACTCCCAGCGGATCCGTCACCCTGCCCCACAGGTCGGGCAGATGAAGGGCACGCCAACCGCATCATTATGGGAATCCGGCGTGTCAAGTAGGAGGAATGACGAAGGCGGATGGTGGATCGTTCCAACGGGCAACAAGGGCATGGCCTGCGCATCATCGAAAACGATCAGACCAACCTGCCTGGTTTCGATACATCAGGCGCACCTACACGACGCTGGAGTCGGGCGTTCTCGCATGGTGAGGGCCGAGCCGGTCCCGGCCAATCGTCGGTCTGTGGGAATGTGGCGAGAGCGAACCCCTCGGGTGCTCGCCCTCGCCTTGTCATCGGCTAGCGTCTATTACCAATCCCAGGTACGCATGGCTCTGCTCCTTCCCTCGAAGTCTGTGGGAATGTGGCGAGAGCGAACCCCTCGGGTGCTCGCCCTCGCCTTGTCATTGGCCAGCGTCTATTACCAATCCCAGCCACGCATGGCTCTGCTCCTTCCTGTTCGGATGGGTTTCGCTTGAATCACCAGCTCATTCGGCGTTTGCCTCCCTTCTTTGGGGTTTCAGGGTGTTTCGGGGTGGTCGTAGGGTGGATGCCTGGCCAGATGAGTGCGATGGGCACGATGAGGAGCACCCCGATCAGTCCACACAGGCCGATCACTGCGGCGGGGTCGCCGAGGACGTCGGCGGCTGCCGCTGCCAGGGCGGTGCCGGCGCCTTGGCCGATCATTAGCCCGGTCGCGCCCACACCGTGCGCGCGGGCTCGGTGGGTGGCGGGTACGGCTT
>CALAED010000370.1 GCA_937891035.1 uncultured Thermomonosporaceae bacterium
GGCGACCGCCGCGTCCAAGCCGCCCCACCAGTTCTCCGCGTGGGCCACGGCCGCCTGCATGGCTTGCGGGTCGCGCACGTCGCCGACGCACACACGGACCCGCTGCGGGGCGCCGGCGCGGTAGTTGGCCTCATCGGCCAGAGTGGACAGCTCGGCCTTGGTGCCCATCGGGTAGGGGAGAGCTGGGTCATCGGTCGCCTGGTCCACTGCGAGAACCGCCCAGCCCTGCTCGACCAGCGCCAGCACGGTGGCCGCGCCGATCCCGCGGGCGGCTCCGGTCACCACCGCAACCCGCCCGGCCGTATGGCCGCTCACGCCACCACCACCGGCTGCCATGCCTGGACCTATCGGATGATGAGCGCGGCGCTCGGATGAGCGCGGCGCCCAGCTCAGTGAGCAGGGCTGCGCCATCCACGGCGGTGGCGGTCGTCGGGTCGCCGAGGACACCGGAGGTGCTCGCCGCGCGCACGCCGTCCGCACGCAACAAGGGCATCAGCTCAGCCAACAGTGCTCTTACTCACCATGGCTCTCTCCGGGGCGCCAAAGATATATTCGACACGCTGTGACGAATATCGGTAGATTAACGTCACCGGGTGACAGAATCAAGGGGCTCCGAGGAAATGGCGCGCATGACCACGGACATCTCAGCCGGCAGCGGCGCCCGCCGCGGCCGCCCGCGTGGCACGAGTGCGCGCGAGCTGGAGCTGATCGCGCTGCGGCTCTTCACCGAACAGGGATTCGACGAGACGACCGTGGACCAGATCGCCGCGGCCGCCCGGGTCAGTCGGCGTACCTTCTTCCGCTACTACGTGTCCAAGTCGGACGTGCTGTGGAACGAATTCGACAACGAGGTCGAGAGCATCCGTCGCCTGCTGGCCGAGATGCCTGACGAGCTGCCCGTGATGGAGGCGGTGCGCCGTGCCGTGGTCGCAGCCAACCATTACCGCGCGGAGGACGTGCCGGAACTGCGCATGCGAATGAATCTGCTCAATTCGGTACCGGAACTCTTTGCCAGGGCCGCCATCCACTACGACGCGTGGGAACGCGCGGTCTGCGACTTCGTCGCCCGGCGGTCCGGCCAACCGGCCGACTCGCTGTACCCGCTCGCCGTCGGCCGCGCCGTGCTCGCCTCGTGCCGGGCCGGCTATGACCGCTGGGCCGCGTGTGCCGACGCCGATCTCCCCGTGTACCTCGATGCCGCCCTCCGCGCGCTGGCCGCCGGGTTCAGCGACGACGTTATTGTCGCTGAACCCGAACCGGGCTCAGACGGGCACCTTGCCGGTACGCGAGCTCGGCGCAGTGGCCGTGATCGGCGCTCGCCGACCGCGGTCGAGACGCGCGGATAGGCCGGTCCGGCCTACTGTGCGGCGTCGTTGCTGACGATCTCCTCAAGATCAATCCTGATGTCTGCCAGGACATCCTGCTTCCCGGCCGAAGCCGACCAGTTCCAGAACTCCAGGGCGTGGTGGAGGCGGTAGAGATCCGCGCGTGGCGCCCAGCCTCGAGGTAGCGGCCCGTAGCCGCGGATGAAGGCGCGGCGCTTGTTCTCACGGTGGCGAAGCGCGAAGTAGTCCGTCTTGGCCAGGTCGAGCAAGGGATCGGCGACGACCACGTTTTCCACGTCGACATACCCAGTTACCCGCCAGCCTTCCCCGTCCCGGGTCACGAGCACGTTGCCTTCGTGGAAATCGTTGTGACACAACGCTGGTCTCAGGCACTCGGTGAAGAGGTCCGCGTGCCGAGCGACATGACGATTGATCGCCTCGGCGACCGCCGAGTCGCCGCCGAGATCGACGAACCTACATAGCTTCGTGGCGAACTGGCCGAGCATGTAGGCGGTGTTGGACGGCTTCGAGTCGACGATTCCAGTGGTCACATAGCCCCACCGAGCCGCGGTGATCCGGTGCACGGCGGCCAGCAGTCGGCCCATGTGCTCGTAGACCTGCTCGGTGTCGCTGTCGGTGAGCTGGTCGCCGACCGCCGACAGCGGCCAGCCCTCGAGCAGGGTCATCACGGCAAACGCCGATGGCAGCGCCGGCAGGCCGGCGGGCTCGTCGTGCAGGACCCGTGGGATCTGCCGGATGCCGTGACGGGAAAGCAGTTGATAGACGAAGACCTCTTTGGCCAGCTTCGAACGCCACCGCTCGGACTTCGAACGCCACCGCTCGGGGTAGATCTTGATGATGAGGGGACGAACCGAACCGGCGCCACGTACCTCGTACACCGCGTTGGCCTCGCCACCCTCGCGGCCGACCACACCTGTAACCCGGAAATCCGGAACGACGCGGGTGAGGATGGCCTGTGCCGCAGAGGGCGTCAGCGGCGGCGCTTGACCGCGCATCCACCCACTATATACGGCGTTCCGCCTGCACCCAGGCGGCTCGCCAGCCGCACCCGCATCTCGAGATTGCTCGGTTGAGGGCGAGCTCGCCGGCCGGGTCGGTACGGCGCCCGGAGGGGGCAGCCGCTGGGGAAAGCAGGCGGCGCGGCCGGCGCCGGCGAATCGCCCCGGCGCGGGCGCGCATGGTGATCGACAGCAGTACCCCGCGGACGGTCGGGTCGATGCTGGTCGCCGAGTAGCCCTGGCTGGCCCAGCCGCGACCCAGGATCGTGTCGGACGCCTCGGGGGTGGAGCAGCGCAGCGCCCACCGGAACCCGAACAGGTCCCGCAGGAAGGTCGGCACCACATCGGCCGAGGGCTTCTGCGTCGTGGCCACGGTGACCATCCCGCCAGCTCGTCCCCTGGCCACGAAGTCCCGCAGCAGGGTCGAGAACGCCTGCGCGGCTTTACGGTCGGGGCCGTTCGTGAAGTACGCCAGCTCCTCAATCCCGACCAGATGCAGGGGCAGGCCGTCGCCCTCGGTGACCTTGCGGGCGCGGTTGGCGAGCAGGGTCAGGTAGCGGTCATCCAGCTCGGAGATCAGGCCCTTGAGGACGTCGATGGCCTCCTCGACGTTGGGGCCGACCAGCCGAGCGGCTGAGCCTTGCCAGGCGGCCAGCTCGACCAGCTTGGGATCGAACAGCGTGAGCTTCACGTCCGGATCCAGTGCGCCCACCGCGACGAGAAGCTGGAGGACGTGGACTTGCCGGCGCCGGGCTCGCCACAGAGGAGATTGCGCTCGGGCAGGGTCACGGTGACCGGGCTGCCGTCCTCGTCCTCAGCACGACCTTCGGTTGCGCCATCGCCCCATCTCCCGCTGTGGTCGACGATCCGATCCTGTTGATCCTGCCGCCCCCTGTGTCCGCGCTGCGCGTAGCCGGGCGCCAGTCCGGCTGGAAGGCGTCGCAGTCAGACAAAGGAGACCGGTCCGACCGCACGTTAGTCCAGAGAAGACGCTATCCCCCAGCGGGGCGGCGGCTTCATCGTCGGGACGTTGCCGCCGGGCAGCTTGAACCAGGTCTTCAGGCGGTCAGCTGCTGCAGCCCCCGGTCGGCCTCGAGCAGCTCGCTCACCCTGGCCAGCCAGCGCCGGCGCTGGGCGGAGTCCAGCCAGGCTCGCAGGCTCTTGCGGTCGGCGAAGCTGAACAGGACGTGGTATTCGCGACTGCTGGGAGCGTCCAGCACCGAGGCGCCCAGGTACCCCGGAAACTGGCGCGAGGCGGCAACGATGCCGTGCGCCCAGGCCTGAAAGGCGGCCTCGCGGCCGGGCTTGACGCGCCGGCTGTAGAGCACCGTCACCGGCAGCTCATCTGCCACCGGCCGGCTGAAGTTGCCCCGGGTCCGTGGACACCTGGACGCTTACGAGCGTCGAGCTCGAGATGGGAGTTCACGTGCCACGTACCCGACCCCCGTATCCGCCGGAGTTCCGGGCTGAGGCGGTCCGGCTGCTCCGTGCCACCGGGAAGTCTCCCCAGCAGGTGGCTGACGATCTGGGCGTGTCGCGCCAGTCGGTGGCCAACTGGGCCCGCCAGGCTGACCTGGATGCTGGCCTGCGTGACGATGGGCTGACCACCGCCGAGCGCGAAGAGCTGCGCCGGCTGCGCCATGAGGTCCGGGAGCTGCGTGAGGAGCGCGAGATCCTGCGCAAGGCCGCGGCTTTCTTCGCTCGGGAGACCGATCGCCGGTGAGCTGCTATCGGCTGATCGCAGCGGAGAAGGCACACCATGGCGTCTCCCGGCTGTGCCGCGTGCTGGGTGTGTCGCGCGCGGGGTTCTACGCCTGGCAGGATCGGCCGCGGTCAGCTCGGGCAGTGGCTGACCAGCAGCTCACCGAGCAGATCCGCGGCATCCACCAGCGCAGCCGCGGCACCTACGGCGCCCCGAGGGTCCACGCCGAGCTCCGCTTGGACCACGGCGTGCACGTGGCGCGCAAGCGGGTGGCCAGGCTGATGCGCACCGCCGGGCTGGTCGGCTGCCACCGCCGCCGGCGGCGTGGCCTGACCCGCCGTGA
>CALAED010000371.1 GCA_937891035.1 uncultured Thermomonosporaceae bacterium
CCCTACAGTCCCGCGGCGGCGTCCTTGCCGACCGGGCGGTACTGAACGCCGTCACTATCGAGGAAGTCTTGCCGTGGATTATGGGCGCCGCTAGAATATTATCGTTTGTGCATCTCGCACCTCCAACCGTTATGGGCAGGAGTGATCGACGGTGGCCATCTTCGAGCTGGACCTCGATGACCTCGAATTTACGAGCGAGATAGACGATCTGCCAGATAGCGCCGAGGAAGAAGAGGACGAGGACGACGACGGCTACTACCCGATGCTGATCGCCGTTCCTGCGTAAAATGCTCGTTTCCGTGTGCGGGCACGGACGATCCTCGGAGACAGGCCCCAGCCAGATCGTTCGCGGTGATGGCGGTGTCGGTCGCTGCGGGACTACGGGAAGATGTGCATGAGCGGCCCGGCTTGGGTGTGGTTGAACGGTGAGCTTATTCCATACGATCACGCCAAGCTACACGTCGCTTCCACGGTAATACACTTCGGGCCGACTGCGTTCGAGGGGATCCGTTGCTACAGGTGGAGTTGCGGCCGGAGCGCATTCTTCCGCTTGGGTGACCATATCGAGCGACTGCTCAGGTCGGCCCGTGCGGTCCATCTCGAGGTTCCTTTCACGGGTGCGGAGATCACCCGGGCATGTGTTGACACGGTCTTAGCCAACCGGCACACAGACGCCTATGTCCGGCCGTTGGTGTTCCCCGGCAGTGACTCGCTGGGATTCGGCCGTCCCGGCCGCCACGCGGAGGTCTGCGTTCTCTCCTTTCCCTGGCGCGATGCGCCTCTCGAAAAAAGCCAGCAACGCGGGATACGCGTGCATGTGTCGTCCGTGATACGTACCAGCGCGAGTCCAACGCTGAGTGCGAGCAAGGTGTCGGCAAACTATGCGGCCGGCCTCCTCGCGGTCCATGAAGCGCGCGGGGCCGGCTGCGACGACGCGATTCTGCTCGACGGCGCCGGCGCGGTCGCCGAAGGATCGACATCAAACGTTTTCGCAGTCTTCGGTGAGGACCTCGCGACGCCGCCGACGAATCTGCCCATCCTTGCGGGCATCACAAGAGACACGCTTCTCGTCCTCGCCCGAGAGCTGGGTATTCGAGTTGCCGAGCGGACGTTCGGGCCGGAGGAGCTTGCTGTCGCTGACGAGGTGTTCCTGTCCGGAACAACATCAGAGGTGATGCCCGTACGCGAGATCGACGGCCGCGATGTGGGAGCAGGCGTGCCCGGTCCCATGACGAGGACCTTGTCGGGCGCGCTGCGCGGTGCGATCCGCGGCGACCGCCCGAGCCGCCAATGGTCGCACTCGGTTCCGAGAGGAATATGATGCTTCAACTCTCGATCGATCCCGAAATCCGGAGCAAGGTTCGGGCGCTCGCCGAGCGGGCGGCGAGGATCGGTGACGGTCCGCTGGCCAACTACCTCAGTCCGGAGGAGCTCCAGATCGGGTTGAACGCCTTCAACCGCGCCCGCCTGCAGGCGTCCCTGCCGTCGAAAGACTGGACCACCGAGCTGCCGTTCATGCGCGCGGTGGAGCTCGTGGAAGCCCGGTTCATCGAGGAGGAACGCGCCCGGACCCGTCCCCAGCTCCGGACCCTGCCGCAGACACCGGCGGAGTTCGTCGAGTGGTTCGTGGCGCTCAAGGAGAATGGGCCGGGTCAATACGATTCCTTTTTCGACCATCTGGCCGAGCAGGCGAGCTACGCGGAGCTTCAGTACTTCATCAAGCAGGAATACAACGGCGAAATCGGGTTCGACGACCTCATCGCGCTGACCCAGGTCAGGCTTCCGCAACGAGCGAAAATCGAGCTGGCTCGCAACTTCTGGGACGAACAGGGTCAAGGCTACGCCGACGATGTCCACGGGCCGCTGTATGAGGCAATGGCGGCCGAGCTGGGCGTCACGGACACGCCTGACCACGAATTCCTCTGGGAGACCCTTGCGGTCGCCAACCTACTGACCGGCCTCGCGGTGAACCGTCGGTACGCCTGGCACTCGTTGGGCGCATTGAGCGTGATCGAGTTGACCAGCCCTACACGCGCGTCGAGAGTCGCCCAGGGCCTCGCGCGGGTCGGCGTCTCCGATCAAGGCTGCCGGTATTTCCGGCTGCATACAGTCATCGACGTCGAGCACTGGGACGCTTGGCTGGCGGAAGTGATCGTGCCGCTGGTGTCGGCGACGCCCGAGCTCGCCATGCCGCTGGCGGAAGGCGCGCTCCTGCGCCTCAACGCAGGTGCTCGACTCATCGCTCGGTACCGAGCCGAACTAGGTCTCGGTTCGGCCGAGGAACTCATGCGCGATGGAGCCGCTCTCCCGCCGCGCCGGGTGGAGCGGATCGGCTGACGGTGCTGACAGAAGCTGAGATCGATGCGTTTTGGACGGATGGCTTCGTCCGGGTCGACGATGTGTTCCCGGACGAGGACGTCGAGGAACTCCGGGCCCTCACGGCCGACCCGAGCATCCAGCGAGAGCTCGCGAAGCGGCGGGCCAGTGAGCGCACGGTGCATCTGATCCCTCTCACCACCCGGCTAGCCGGGTTCAAGGAACTGGCCTGCGATCTTCGGCTCACCGGGCGGGTTGCCCAGCTGATCGGGGACGACATACAGCTGTCTAACTCCAAGCTGGCGACGAAGCCCCCGACGGCCGGCGCTGGCGCCTTTCCTTGGCATCAGGACTTCGCCTACTACACACACACGAACTTCGATTTGCTGACCGTCGCAGTGGCTCTGGACGATGTCACCCCCGAGAACGGGGGAATGTACGCGGTGCGGGGGAGCCACCGGCTCGGCCTGCTCGACCACAGCCGGGATGGCTGGATGACGGGCGGATGCGTGGAGTCGCATCACTGGGAAACCCAGCAAGAGGCCGTCGTGCCGCTCATGTCCAAGGCTGGCGGCATCACGATCCACCACTGCCTCACCCTGCACGGGTCCCCCGTGAACCGGTCCGGCATGCCGCGACGGCTCGTGGTGTTTCAGTACCGGGCAGGCGACTGCTATCAGCTCGCCGACAACGTGTGGGAGGACACTGGCTTCCAGGTCCACGGCACCCCCGGCCACCGGGTGAGGTGCGTGCCGATGGACATCGTCCTGCCCCGGAACCGCGGCTGGGAGCGCTTCTGCGGCGAGCCACACGGAAGCGTGTACCGGCAGATCGGTTCGCGTGCTCGCGATTGGAACAACGAGTCCCTGTCGGCCGTGGACGTAGAGGGGAAGGGATGAGGATGAACCGGGATGACCTCATCCAGTTTGAAGAGGACATCGCCGCGGAGTTCAATGCCGGCCGGATCCGCGCGCCAGTGCACCTCTACCACGGCAACGAGGACGAAATGATCCAGGTCTTCAAGGAGATCCGGAGCGAAGACTGGGTCCTCTGCTCCTGGCGAAGTCACTACCAGTGCCTGCTCAAAGGCGTACCGGCGCCGGTCCTCAAAGACGCGATCATGGCCGGCGGATCCATTTCGTTGTGCTTCCCGGAGTACCGGATCTTCTCGTCCGCGATCGTGGCGGGCGTGCTGCCCATTGCGGTGGGCATCGCATTGGCCATCGCCCGCGACGGCCGCGACGAGCGGGTCTTCTGTTTTGTGGGGGACATGACGTCCGAGACCGGTGCGTTCGAGGAATGCTACAAGTACGTGCGGAACTTCGCGCTGCCGGTGACGTTCGTCATCGAGGACAACGGCACGTCGATATGCACGGACACCCGCCGCGTGTGGAACATGCCGGCGCTCAGCCGGGAAGGAAAATCGGACGAGCACCTCCGGTACTACCGGTACCAGAACAAGTGGCCGCACGCCGGGGCCGGCAGGCGGGTCAAGTTCTAAAGGCTTCGGATCCATGGCTTCGAGAGGCCGGGCATATGAAGTACGCAGCTGAGCTGAAGCGATCCATGGAGTATCTGGCGGCTCACCCCGACACGATGTTCATCGGACAGGCCGTTGAGTATGAGGGAACGGCGATGTCGGGCACCTTGGCCGGGGTGCCGGCGGACAAGAAGCTGGAATTGCCGGTTTGTGAGGACATGCAGGCCGGGATAGCGAACGGGTTGGCCCTGGCCGGCAAGATTCCGGTTAGCATTTACCCGAGGTGGAACTTCTTCCTGCTGGCCACGAATCAGGTGGTCAACCATCTCGACAAGATCGCCGAATTCTCCCGCTATCGACCCAAGGTCATCATCCGGACCAGCGTCGGCGCGGTGTGGCCGTGGAATTCGCAGGCACAACATATAGGCGACTACACCGACTTCTTTCGTTCGGTGCTCAAGAACGTCGAGGTAATCCGACTGGACCGCGCCGAGGACATCTTCATCACGTACGAGAAGGCCCTCCACCGGGAGGACGGCAAGTCGACGATCGTCGTCGAATGGGGCGACTTCTATCACGAGAACTCTCCGCTACGCCCCGGCACGGACATGACGCCTGCCAGTCGCCGCCACGCGACGGACTGACCTCGGCGCTCCGGCGGTGGTGCGGAGAACCCGGCCGGTCGATGTGATCAGGAGATCCCACTGATCGTCGCCCCGCCGTCTACGATCAAGTTCTGCCCGGTCAGGTAGGACGACGCATCGAGGCAGAGGAAGGCGATGACGGATGCGATCTCCTCCGACTCCGCGGGCCGCCGGAGCGGCGTTCGAGCGATGATGCGGTCCGCGACCTCGGCGGTGGCCAGGAGCGCCTCGATGCGCGGTGTGCGGGTGAACCAGGGCGAGACACTGTTCACTCGAATCCGGTCTGGCGCCCACTCCACCGCGAGGCTCCGGCTCAGCTGGATCAACGCGCCTTTCTGGGCGCCGTAGATCGCCGTGTCGGGGACGCTCACCAACCCGGCGGTCGAGGCCACATTCACCACGGAGGCACCCGCCGCCCGTTGGAGGAGCGGGTGCAGCCGACGCAACAGGATGGCCGTCGAGGTGAAGTTCAGCGACACCAGGTGATCAATATCACTGTCGGTGACCTCAATAAAGGGCTTTCGGTTCCCCTCTCCGACATTGTTCACCAGAGTGTCCAACGAAGACCATCGGTCCGCCACGGCGGCGACGATTTGGTCTCGACCCAACTCGGTCGTGACGTCGGCGACGACCACATCGCCTGGCAGTTTTTGGTGCTCCCAGGCCCGGCGTGTCTCCTCGGCGCGGACGGCGTCGCGGCCGACGGCGAGCACCTCGGCCCCGAGATCGAGCAGGCAATTGGCCGTCGCCTGGCCAATCCCCCTGGTGGCCCCGGTCACCAGTGCTCGCCGACCGTACAGCGACCATCGTTCTTGCCTTCGGGCTCTGCTCTCTCGGGCCGTCTCGGCCGAGGTGGTCGACCGCCCGTCCGTCACCCGCCGGGCCGATCCGCGAACGCGAGGATGCGCTCCTCGTCGCTGATCGTGACCGCGGTGTCGGGTCGAAACGTGAGTTGCAGGGCAAGCCTCCTGCCCGTGGATCGGTTCGGCGGTGAGCCGTGTTGCACCAGCGCGTGCAGCAGCACGCAGCTTCCCTTCGTGACCGGTGCCGCGACCTGGCCGGTCCTGGGGATGGCCGAGTCCGGAATCTGGTAGTCGCGGTCGAACACGTGCTTGGCAGGCCCGTCGAGATGCGATCCAGGGATGAAATGGAGGCACCCGGATTCCAGGGGGGCGTCGTCGACCGCAATCCAGGCGGTGACGACGGCGGAGGAGGGATCCAGCCGGAAATGGGTCAGATCCTGGTGCCAGGGTTTGTCTCCCGGCGACGGCGGCTTCGCGCGGACCATGTCGTGCATGAGGACAGGCGCGTCGTCCATGACCCTTTCCAGGAAATGCCGAATACCGACGTGCTCGGCCATGGCCCGCAGCCGCGGCTCGTGCTTCACGAGTCCTCGTGCCAGCACGAGCGCATCGAGCCGGTCGGGGCCGGCGAGTGACTCCAGGCTCCGGCCGGGACGTAGCAGCACCCCGTGCTTCTCGCCCCATGGGGACGGCCGGTAACTCGGTTCCGTGCCACCGAGGAGAACGGCGATCGCGTCGGCCGCTGCGCTCACGTCGCTGGGCTGGAAGGCATCTGCCACGATCAGGAAGCCGCGCCGCCAGAACTCGGCCAGCTGCTCGTCGCCGACTTCGTCCCAGCCCTTGACCGGCACGGCATGCTCGGTCGCGCAGTAAAGGTCCGGCGGAGGGGCTGCCACTGCCGACACGGGGGAGAACTCCGTCAGGTACCTTGTCCACTCGCTGTAAGGCACGGTAGCCTCGCCTCCGGTCGACGACCGTGGAACCTGTAGCCGCATCTTATCCTTCGGGCCTTGGGGGCCTGTCTGTTGCGAATTCGGAGATGCACCAGCGAGAGTGAGCTGCTGAGCGTTCTCCACGCCGACGAACCCGACGTACTGCCCCTGTTGTTCGGGGACGACGAGCGGAATCGGATCAGCTGGACCGTCGACCCGATTCTCGCGGCGCTGCCCCCCGGGGCCGAGCAGTCGTATACAAGCCTCGACATCCGGGGCGGGCCGGATGACTGGGTGCTTGCGCCGCCCTCCGGCCTTGAAGCACTGTTAGCGCGGCGTTACGCCGCGATCACCGACCGTCCGCTAGTGCTCATCGACCTTGCCGCCGGCCGTCGTCCTTCTATCCCATCCGGGAAGCCGCGGTCGATCACGTCTTTGTGCCGACTGAACGAGCAGGACATGGCGGCAACGCTGCACGCTCTGTGCCGCCTGCTGATGGCGCGGCTAGGGGAGATGCCGCGGCTCGGGGTGTTGACGTCCGAGAGCGCGGCAACGCTGTCCGTGCTGCTCGCGAAGCAACTCCTGCCCGCACGCTCGGATCCGAACGACCGGACCACGGTGGTCTCGCGGACGCCTCCATCCCCCCAGTCCTCCCTCCGGGTTATCGACGGGGGGCTCACGATGCGGGAGATCGCGTCTGGCATCCACGACGCGAAGGGCACGCTGTTCCTCAACGCCCACTCGCGTCCGCACTGTGGTATTTTCGCCGCCGCCGACGGGCTCGTCGGGCTGTGCGGGTTGGCGTCTGGTGGTCGCGATGGCCGGTGCGTAGCCGGCAGCGTGTGCTCGTTCAGGGAGTCACCTCGTGCGGTGCTGCAGGACCTGAACGCTTCCCGGGTCTACTTCAACGGGTGCACCACCGTCGGCGTCGGGACCCGTCGTACCGACTTCTTGCCCCGCGATGCGATGGTCGGCCACGCGATACTGCGCGGCGGTGCGCGGGAGCTGGTGGGAAACGTCTGGTCCGGGCACTACGACGACAGCGACGTCCACTGGTTTCTCGGGGCGTCAGCCCTCGGCTACACGCCTGCGGAGTGTGTCGAGATCGTGACGGCGGCGCGTGCGAGTACCGGTCGCGAATTCTTGCGGTCACTGCTCTACGTCGGCGATGCGACGAACCAGCGTTGGCCTGTCGCCGGTGTGTCCGTGGCCGAGGCCGAGGCCACGCCGGATGGCGCACGGCTCCGCTGGTCTCAGGTCGAGCCGGTCTTGGTGGCTCGTCTTCCTGATCGCAGCTGGGCGGAGCTAGCGGAGCGCGACCAGCTGTACGTGGTCGCGCGGCCTCGGTCCCGCCCGGTCGTCTCGTTGGTCCGGGACCCATTCTCAGAGGCGTCTCTCGTGCTGGTCCTTCCTCGTCATGCCGGGGCCGGTGATGGACCTGACCTCGAGGTCGTACTGCGCGCCTTGCCCAGACCCGTCGAGCGGTCGGCCGGCCGGGTGCTGGCGCGCGCCGTCCGGCACGTGCGCTGGATCGAAAGGCTCCCCGCCTTCGCGAAGTCGCTCACCAACGCCTCCCACCAGCTCGAGGACGAGCTCGTGGCGTTGCGCCGGGCCCAGGCATGGCGGCACGACGTCGGCATGCTCCCGGAGTTGCTCTCCTACGCTCGCGAGCGGGAGGAGGAGACGGCTATCCGGTTCGACCGTCGCATCGTCGACGAGGCACTCGCGCGCACACGTGGGTACTGGAACTGGCACAACGAGTACGCCGCCCGCGTCGAGGCGAGGCCCAGGAGACAGCAGTCGACCTGCCCGGTCTGCGGAGCGTCCGCACACGATGTCGACTATCAGGACTGGGTGGACCGCTCGGTGCGGCGAACCAGCCGGGTGTGCGGTTTCTGCGGCATCGTGTCGGACCTGCCTGTCTGGCCGCTCCGCGCCCAGTTCGTGGCGGAGACACTGGTTCCGTCCGAGACAGGGCTGACGGGCGTGGTCGAGATCGGGAATGACGGCGACCGGCCACGGCGTGTGTGCCTTGGCGTCGGTGTCGAGCGAGGCGGCGAGGTGCTACCGGGCTCGAAGGTCAGGACGGAGCTCGTCGTGAGTTCCGGCGAGACCTGCACATACAGCTTCTGCCTGACCGGTGCTCAGCCGATGTCCGAACTCCTCCAGACCCGGCTCTATCTCGCGAGCGAGGGAGCGTTCGGGGTGTTGACGGCGTTCGTCCTTTTCGGCCGGCACCGCCGGCACACTGGGCGGGCAGGTCGGCCCGCCGGTGACTGCCGCGCCTAGCGCCTGCTAGGCAGGCGTTCCGGAGCGGACGCGCCGGACACGAGAAGCCCGCTTTCCGGCAAACGTAAGCAGCGGATCGGGGAACCTCTCGTACAGGCGGACGGTGTCCGGGGCAGCCAACCGACTGTTCCGGAGCGCGACGAGGCGCTCGTGGATGAACACGTGCCCCTCGAGCATGATCTGGAGCGCCGACGCCTGGCCAGCCAACAGTCGCCGCGCGGCGTCCGCTCCGATGTGCGTGAAGTAGCTCGCCGCCGGGGTTCGCCCGGGCCGTACTCGAGGTGTCCCGGTCGAGAAGTCGACGTGGGCGTACCAGCGCTCGCCATCGCCCCAATGCACCACCAACTGGCAGCGGGCTCCCCACGTATGAAAGGCGCCCAGCGCACCGGTGTCGTCGTGGCACTGCCCGGCGAGCCAGTCGCCGAACTCACCATCCAGGAGCACCGCGGCGAGGTTCTCCTCGAGTGCCCGCCGTTCCTCGCCGCCCTGCACCCCACGCAGGCACCGCTCGTCGAAGGGCTCCCATTCGACCGGGGTCTCCGGCCCGGACTGTCGAACGAAGGTGCTGGCCTGGTGCGCCACGTCGACGCCGCTACCGTCGATCGAGATGACGTCGCCCGGGCGGACGACGGCCGCCGTACCGGTCGTCCCCAGTCGCTGGCGAAGCAGCTGCGCCACGAACTCCACCGAGAACGGATAGGCGTAGCGGTTAAGCCACATTCGGTCGCCCTCGAAGCAGAGCCCGGACGCGTACGGGAACGCCAGCTTGGGTGCACATGAGGAGGCCGCTTCCAGCCAGTTCGCGACACTTTGCCGGTCGAAGCTGGAGCCCATATTGTGCTGGAAGTTTAGCTGCGGGTCGGTGGGCTGGTACTTCGCGGCAACGACGTCAACCGGTCCGTATGCGGACAAAATGTGTTGCGCGGTATCCGGGGGCGGTTCCGCGTCCGACATGTGCCAAAGCCGGCTGTCCGCGGTCTCCACCAGCAGGCCGAACTCGGTGACTGGGGCGTCCGAGGGCGTCGCGGTTAAACGGACCGCGCCCTGCTCTTCGGTCTGCCAGGTGTCCAGCTGCCGGAGATCTGAAAAGCCGGCGGCGGTGAGCCTGCGCGCCATCCGTCGGTCCGGCGGGATGACCACCGGGATGTCCTTCGGCAGCAGCGAAAGCGACTCCGGGTCGAAATGGTCGAAATGCGCGTGAGTGATGACGATCAATGTCGGTGTGGGCAGTCGTTCAAGGTCGAGGTCGCGAGGATACTGGTGCACCAACCCACCCATCAGGCTGCTTGTTCGCAGCACCGGGTCCAGGAGTACACGCTCCTCGTCGGCCTGGAAGAACAGACTCGCATGTCCGAGAACAGTCACCTGCATGGCCGCGTCCTCACTTCCCGGTCGGCGGAACGTAGATCTTCCGGATTTCGTCGATCAACTCGGCCGCCGAGGCGAACCCCAGATTCCGCGCGTGGTCCCGGAGCGGCCCGCGAAACGCTCGCACGTGCGAGCGATAGAACTCCTCGATGACCCGGGCCGACGGCCCCGGCTGCGGTCCGGCGTTCGCATTCGTTGCCTCCGTCGCCGCCCACCGATCCAGCGTCTCGGCGAGCCGGCCTGACAGTGCGAGCGCGTCGAGGAGGTGTTCGTTCACTTGACGGGCATGCATGGCAAGCAGCCTGGAGATCTGGGCTTCGATGTGCATCAGCGCCTGGAACGCCGCCGCGGACAGCCCCGACCGTTCCAGCCAGGCCGACATGGCCTCGTGCGATATCAGGTCGTGGCGTAACCGGAAGTCCTGCACTGCGTCGTCGAAAACCTGCTGAGTGAGCTCCACACCCGACATCTCGCATGCCTCCTGGACCAGGTGGATGAGGAGGCTGTCTCGGCGGAGCTGGTCGATGTGGGCGTCCGTGGCGGTGGCGAAGCGCCGCAGCTCCTCCCGGCGGACCAGACCTGTCGACGGCCTGCCCAGTCTCCGCTCGTCCGCGACCAGGTTGTCCCAGAAGACGGTCCGGGTGAACTCGACGCGCGACCGGGAGGCGGCCGGGACCGGCGGCGAGGCAGCCAGCAGCCCGAGCAGCTCGACGGCGTCCTCCCTTTTGATGTCTGGCCGCTCGGCGTCGATGAAGCGGCGCAGCTCGTCCAGCTCACCGACGGGGATGCCGTCCCGGGCAGCGTCATGGAACAAGCGCCGCCAGCTGCGCTCGGGGTAGAAACACCTCTTGGCGAGCTCGATCATCGTCTGCAGCGTCGTCGCGGTGATCATGCCTCGCTCGAACGCCCGTACTAGCCCCACCCGGAGGTTCACCATAGGCGTGGACAGAGGGCGATAGCCGGTGTCCTCGTCGGCGTGCAGGAGGGCGACCTCGTCGTCGTCCTGCAGCGCCCCGTTCTTGAATGCCTCGAACACCCATCCGACCCCCTCCATGCCGTAAGGCCAAAGCTCGGCGGCGCGGAGGGCGCCGATGCTCGACGAGCCGAGCACCCGCACGCCTAAGGAGAGCGCGTACAGGATCTCCTTGTGCCATACCGACGGAACCTGGTCGAAATACCCGTCGATCACCGCGATCACGTCTGGCCGCTCGCGCTCCACCACTTCATATACATCGCCCATGGCCGCCGGCGGCCGGTAGTCGGCGGCCAGCAACGCCCGGGCGTCCGCTACCGGCAGCGTCGGCCCCAAAAAGACCACCGCCCTCATGGCCCACCGTCCCGCACACGACGGCCGCGGGGCCCAAGCACGTAATTCCGATCCCGGTGGACGTTGTTCTCGAGCCCCGGCACGAGCACCTTCACCACCGGTACGCCTACATCGTCGCGGGTGAGATCGACCACGGCGACTTCGCCGACACCGGCCGCGCGCAGCCGTCCGAGCAAGTCGTCGAGATCGGCATTGAAGGTCGGCCGCTCGGCGCTGGGCACCGCGGTGAACGGACGTACTCCGCGACTGGCGTGATTGGCATCTGGCAACTGTCGCCTCGCCATCCGCTCCAATGTCCGGAACCGCTCGGGGAACAGGTCGTCGCGGCTGCCGGAGATGTAAGTGAGACGGCCCTGGACGGCTTCGGTCAGCGCTCGCAACAGTGCTATCTCCCGGCTCGGGTGGCAGCCGTATCCGCGAAATGGCCCGCGGGCGCGAATGCGCTGGGCGGCGGACGAATCGAGCAGCGAAGCCGCAAGCACCGGAACGCCGATGTCGGAGGTGCAATCCCAAACAGTTACGACGATGCCCGCCTTGTCCAGGGTTCGGAGCACCTGTACGCAGCGCCGGTCCTGCACCGTGTCGAGATCGATCCGGCGTTCCGCCTGCTGGGTACGGTCCAGACAGTAGTGAAGGGTGATCGCATCGCGCTCGATCACCTCGCAGAGCCCGTGCAGGATAGCCTCGAGGACATGGTTTCCGGAGGCGAGCCCGTTCGTCGTCTGAGTAAAGGTCGCGTGCTGAACCAGCGCACTGGAGAAGTCGCAGCTGACCGCTTCCCAGGGAACCCATTTCGGCTGGTCCACTATCAGGTCGTACGCCGGCATCCAGCAGATCGGACGCGGGCCGAGCGGATCTTTTCCGGCGCGGCAGTGCAGGCCGGACACGTCGATTGCCGCACTCTCGCGGCGGAGTTGGTCGAAGGTGTCGAAGCGAGTTACCGCCTC
>CALAED010000372.1 GCA_937891035.1 uncultured Thermomonosporaceae bacterium
GCAGCGCCGCCGAATAAAGCTGATCAAGGAACGGGAGCACATCTCGCTGGAACCGCTCGGTGCGCTCCTCCACCGTTTCCGCCGTATCGGGTACCTGACCCACCTCCTCGATCCGGGCGGCACCGTTCACACGGTCGCCATACGGACCCGACGATATCCGGCCAGGCCGACGAATCACCCCATGGGGGGTGGGTCCGCCGGGGCGCGCCGGGATCGGCCGATCCGCGCGCCGGACCGCGAAATCGTCGGCCAAGGCGGTGGGCATGGGGCTGTCACCTCGTGTCGTCGCGGAAGGTTATGCCGCTATGTAACGCATCCGGCCGACCGATGATTCCCGTCTGGAGGAACACCCCCTGTTGACCCGCGAGGATCGCATGATCCAGCCTGATCCGGCGGATCGGCGCCGGTGGCCACGCCGCGTGCCCTTGTACTTAGTGTGATGCAGCGGCCTTAACGGGGAACGATGATTCATACACGGCGAGAACAGGAGCCCTCCGTTGCTGCCGCCCCCGACCAAAGCCTCCCTTCCATCCGTCACCAGCCTGGGCATCGGCAATGGAGACGCGGAGCCGCTGTCGACGTACTGGAGGTTCTACCGGGCCGTGGCCGCCGCGCAGCTGGCTCGCTGGCTGCCGCGCCGCCCCGCCCGGGTGCTCGACCTGTCCGGGCCGCGCGCCTGGTGCGCGGTGCAGGCGGCGGCGGCCGGCCATACGGTCATCGAGCTGCACACCCGGCCCGACGGCGCCGCGGCCGACGCGGCGGCCGGCGCGGCCCCTGGCGCCAAGCCGGACACGGGGCGGGTGCACCCGGTCGTCGCCGAGGCCGGCCGGCTGAGCTTCCTGCCCGCCGACTCCATGGACGCGGTGATCGCGGAAGATCGCGTCCTGTCCCGGCAGCTGGTGACCGAGGAGACGGTTGCCGAGATCGCCAGGGTGCTTCGGCCGGGCGGGCGCATGCTGCTGTGCGTCGACTCCCTCGTGCTGGGCATGGCCATTCTCGCCGAGCAGAACTACTGGGCCCACCTGTCCGACGTCCCGCGGGCCGAGGTCGTGCTCATCCCGTGGCCCAACGGCATCATCACCCGATGCTTTTGGGTCGAGGAGCTGCGCCAGCTACTGCTCGAGGCCGATCTGGAGGTCGAGTGGATCCGGCCGCGTACGGCGCTGTCCCCGTCCACGGTCGAGCACGTGCTGTCGGCCGCGCCGGGCGAGCTGTCCCGGCTCGTGCGCACCGAGCTCACCACCCCTATCGGGGCGGAGTCGGTCGGCATCCATCTGATCGCCAGCGCGATCAAGCGCGAGTAGCGACTAGCACCGGGTGGGGCCGGGGCGCTAACGCCTGGCGCGGTCGTACTTGGACTGGCAGCCGACACAGCGGGCGGCCTCGGGCCGGGCGTCGAGCCGTCCCTCGGGGACCGGCTTGCCGCAGCCGAGGCATTCGCCATACGTGCCGGCGGCGACCCGCTCGAGGGCCGCGGCCACGGCGTCGCGCTGGCGCTTCATGGCCTCGAGCGCCGCCTCGACCCGGTCGGCGTCGGAGAGGTTGGTGCCCGCGTCCGCCGGGTGGTTGTCGTAGCCGCGGACGCTCGGGTCGGGGTGCTCACCCTTCAAGATCGCTATGGAACGGTCAAGGTCGGCGAGCATGCCTTCGAGACGTGTTTGAGCGGTCGCGGTGTCCACGGCGGTCCGCACCTCCCACCATCACCGTCAAAACAGGGTGGCGCCATATTCCCCGGAAATATCCCCATCTGGCAAAGGTTCTACTAGTGAGGGTCCGTTGTTTCTCACGTTGTTGACCGCGGTTGACACCGGAAACGCCTCCATGGATCCGGCCATGGCCGGCGCCAGCAAGCGCCGTACCTCGTCGGTATCGGTGACGGCGGGATCCAGCCAGGCGGCCCAAAGTTTGGGCTCGACGATCATCGGCATGCGGTCGTGGATCCGGCCGACCTCGTCGGTGGCCGCCGTGGTGATCACCGTGCAGGTCCAGACCCATTCCCCGTCGGGGTCGCGCCACAGCTCGTACAGGCCGGCCATCGCCATCACCCCGCCGTCGCGCGGCCGGATAAAAAACGGCTGCTTGCGGGGTTTACCCTCGGGGACTTTGATCTCGTACCACTCGTAAAAGCCGTCGGCGGGCAGCAAACAGCGGCGCCGCGCGAACGCCCGGCGGAACGCCGGCTTTTCGTGCACGGTCTCGATCCGGGCATTGATCAGCCGGGAGCCGATCTTCGGATCCTTGGCCCACGACGGCACCAGGCCCCACCGGAGCGGGCGCAGCATGCGCACCGGAGTTTCGCTCTCGCCCTCCTCGCCCTTCGGCGCCCGCTTGATAACGGCGGGCACGGACTTTGTCGGGGCCACGTTGTAATCGGGCTGGAGCGCGTCTTCGCCGGCATCGAGCTCGACTTGAAACTCGTCAAGCAGCTCTTGGCGCGCTCGCGTTGAGGCATATCGTCCGCACATAACGTATCGAGCCTATGCAGTGCCGCCGCCGGACCGCCAGTGCGCCGACGGAGGCCAACGTAGGGCCGGCGCCCGGCCGGCGCCGTGCGATCTGTCCGCCACCTCCGTTGCCCCGATCTTGCCGAGGACACGGGCGGTAGCCTTGCGCCATGCCCACGCCGCCGCATTGGCCGGCTCCCACGGCCACCGGAGCCGTCGACGCCGTCATCGAGCTGCCCGGCTCGAAGTCCATGACCAACAGAGCGCTGGTCCTCGCGGCTTTGGCGGCCGGCCCTTCGGTCATCCGGCGGCCGCTGCGCAGCAGGGACACCCTGCTCATGGCCACGGCGCTACGTTCGCTCGGCACCGGACCGGCCGACGACGACGCCGGCGACTGGAGGGTGCGGCCGGGCGAGCTGCGCGGACCGGCGAGCGTCGACTGCGGTCTCGCCGGTACGGTGATGCGGTTCGTCCCGCCGGTCGCGGCGCTGGCCGACGGCGACGTCACCATCGACGGCGACCCGCGGGCCAGGGAGCGCCCGATGGGCCCGCTCATCGCCGCGCTCCGCACGCTCGGGGTCGACATCGACGATGGCGGGCGGGCCGGGCTGCCGTTCATTGTGCGCGGTCGCGGCACGGTCAAGGGCGGGTCCGTCGAGATCGACGCCTCCGGCTCCTCTCAGCTGGTGTCCGGGCTGCTGCTCGCCGCGCCGCGCTTCGCCGAGGGCGTCGAGGTACGCCACGCGGGGCCGCCGGTCCCGTCCGCGCCGCATCTGGCGATGACCGTGCGGATGCTGCGTGCCGCCGGCATTTCGGTCGACGACGCGACGCCGGACGTGTGGCGGGTCGCCCCAGGCTCGCCGCGCGGCGGGATGACCGAGATCGAGCCCGATCTGTCGAACGCCGCGCAGTTCCTCGGCGCCGCGCTGGTCACCGGCGGCCGGGTCACCGTGCGAGACTGGCCGGCCGCGACCACGCAGCCCGGGGACGCGTTGCGCGACCTGCTCGTCGCCATGGGCGCCGAGGTGTCGCACGGCGCGGACGGCCTGACCGTGCGCGGCGCGGGCGGCGGCACCTTCGGCGGGCTGCACGCCGATCTGCACGACGTTGGCGAGCTCACCCCCGTGCTGGCCGCGCTCGCGGCGCTGGCGGATGGGCCGTCGCGGCTGACCGGCATCGCGCATCTGCGCGGGCACGAGACCGACCGGCTCGCGGCGCTCGGCACCGAGCTGCGCCGACTCGGCGGCGACGTACGCGAGCTGCCCGACGGGCTGGAGATCCGGCCACGGCCGCTGCGCGGTGGCGTCTTCCGCACCTATGACGATCACCGGATGGTGATGGCGGCGGCACTGATCGGCCTCGCCGTACCAGGCATCGAGGTGGAAAACGCCGCCACCGTGGGCAAGACCCTCCCGGAGTTCACCAAGCTGTGGGAGGAGATGTTGCGGTAAGGATGGCGCGCGACTGGACGAAGCTGGACGAAGACGACGTACGGGTACGGCCCGGGCGCGGGTCTCGGCCGCGCACGCGCCGCCGGCCCGCCCACGCCGACGCCGCGACCGGCTTCGTCACCTCGGTCGACCGCGGCCGCTACCGCTGTCTCGTGGACGATCGCGCGGTGACCGCGATGCGCGCCCGTGAGCTGGGCCGCAAGAGCGTCGTGGTCGGCGATCGGGTCCGCCTCGTCGGCGACGTCTCCGGCCGTACCGACGCCCTCGCCCGGGTGGTCAGGGTGGAGCCCCGCACGTCCGTCCTCCGCCGGACGGCCGATGACACCGACCCGGTAGAACGGGTCATCGTGGCCAATGCCGAGCAACTGGTGATCGTTACGGCGCTGGCGGACCCCGAGCCGCGACCCCGGTTGATCGATCGCTGCCTGGTGGCCGCCTATGACGCCGATCTCGATCGGCTGCTGTGCCTCACCAAGGCCGACCTGGCCGCGCCCGACGATCTGATCGCCACGTACCGGCCGCTCGGCGTGCCGTACGTCGTCACCCACAAGGGGGGCCCGGCCGACGAGCTTCTCGAAGCGCTGAGCGGGCGCGTCAGCGTGCTCGTCGGCCACTCGGGAGTCGGCAAGTCGACGCTGGTCAACGCACTGATTCCGGCGGCGGAGCGGGCTGTCAGGCAGGTCAATCCGGTGACCGGCCGCGGCCGGCACGCCTCGTCCTCTGCGGTCGCGCTCGAACTCCCGGCGGGCGGCTGGATCATCGACACGCCCGGGGTGCGCAGCTTTGGTCTCGCGCACGTGCGGCCGGACACGCTGCTGGCCGCCTTCCCCGAGCTGGAGGAGGGCGCCGCCGACTGCCCGCGCGCCTGCACACACCGCCAGCCCGACTGCGCGCTGGACGAATGGGTCGCGACCGGGAACGCCGACCCGGCCAGGCTCGACTCCCTCCGGCGCCTCTTGGCGGCACGCGAGTCGGCCGACATCGACTGAGCCCACCCCCCGGCCATCTTTGGATGGCATCCAATCATCGAACGCACGCGCTCAGGCCAGCGCGTCGACCAGGGCCAGCCCCCGCTCCTCCACCTCATCCAGCACGCTCACATGGGCGCCGGCGAACTCCTCGACGCAGCGCGTCAGGGCGGTCGCCACCTCGCTGAAGGCCGTCTCCTCCACCGCGCGCAGCGCCGACTTGACCGTGGCCGTCCGCGCGCCGAGCGCCGCCCACTCCAGCTCGAGCCGGGCGATGGCCTCGTCGTACTCGGCCGACACCGCGGCGGCCTCTTCGGACAGGTCGCCGGGGATCGGGCCGTACCCGCCGGTGGTGCGGCGCGCCCGGCCCGACAGCGTCGAGATCCGGCCGGCCAGCGTGAGCCCCTCGTGGCCGAGCGGCAAGATTTCGTGGATGAGCTCGGTGACCGAGACTGCGAGCTCCTCAACGCGGGCAAGCAGCGTCGTCTTCGCCGCGCTCACGGCGGCCGCCGTCCGGTCCTTGAGCTGATCGCCGACGGCCCGCTGCTGGCGGGACAGCAACGGCACGACATCGGCATCGAGCCGCTTGCGGAACTCCTCGTCCGAGTCGGCGTCTCGCTCCCGCCACGCCGCCCACACCCGGTCGAGGCGCTGCCGCCCGGATGCGGAGATCTCGCCGGACACCTCGTCCACGGCCTCGGCGGCACGCGCGTCGAGCCGTTCCACCCGCTCGTAGAGCGCGTCGCGCTGGAACGGCGCGTTCAGCTCGGTGAGCAGCGCCTGCAAGCGCTTGGAGACGTCGATCGCGTGCTCGGCGAGCCCGGTGAGCCGGTCGGCCAGCTCCTCCAAGGTGGTCGCCCGGCGGGGGTCGGTCAACTCGCCGACCCAGGCGGGAAATTCGTGCGGCATGCGCCCATGCTCGCATCCCGGCGCGCGGGTGTCAGACGGACGCGTGCCCCGGTGCCGGGGGGCTCCGCGCCCCGGACCCGGCCACGGGCGGCGGCGGTCCCCGTGACCCCCACAGCCGCCGGGTGCACGCAGGGGCCGCGGCGCCGCGTCAGGAGCCACCCGGCCAGCCACATATCACGTTATGTCGCCCCGCCCACGCGCCTCGTACGCATGCACTCTGTCTGTAGACGTCGTGATCGCGGTAGCGTGTCGCCCCGTGGCAGGCTATACGGACGATCTGCGTCTGGCGCATGTGCTCGCGGACGCGGCCGACGACATCACGACGCGTCGGTTCCGCGCCCTCGACCTGCGCGTCGACACAAAGCCGGATCTGTCTCCGGTCAGCGACGCCGATCGGGCCGTCGAGGAGGCCATCCGCGGCACGCTCAAGCGCGCCCGCCCACGCGACGCGGTGCTGGGCGAGGAGTACGGCAAGACCGGCTACGGCGCCCGCTGCTGGGTGATCGACCCGATCGACGCCACGAAGAACTTCGTCCGTGGCGTGCCGGTCTGGGCGACGTTGATCGCGCTGATGGAATACGACGAGGTGGTCGTCGGCGTGGTCTCGGCCCCCTCGCTCGGCCGGCGCTGGTGGGCCGCGCGCGACGGCGGCGCCTGGACGGGGCGCAGCCTGGCCAAGGCCACCCGCTGCCAGGTCTCCCAGGTCACCCACCTGGCCGACGCTTCGCTGTCGTACTCCAGCTTGACCGGCTGGGAGGAGCAGGGTCGGCTCAACAACCTGCTCGACCTGACCCGCTCCGTCTGGCGGACCCGCGCGTTCGGCGATTTCTGGTCGCACGTCCTGGTCGCCGAAGGCGCCGTCGACATCTCGACCGAGCCAGAGGTCTCGCTGTGGGATCTGGCCGCGCTCCAGGTCATCGTGGAAGAGGCCGGCGGGCTTTTCACCGACCTGAACGGCGTGCCGAGCCCGGACGGCGGCAGCGTGGTGTGCACCAACGGCGCGCTGCACAGCGACGTGCTGCGCACGCTCGGCGGCGGGCAACTTGCCCTTCGCGTCTGACTATTCGCGATATATCGTGGAACCTCGGCCGATCCGCGGCCGTTCCTCTAATGTCAAACCCGCGGTTGGAGGCGGTCACAGATGTCCAGAGGTGCCATTTACGTCATCGGTGGCGCATCCGCCGCCCTGATTCTCTTCCTGCTGCTCCCCGGGTGGCTGTTCGTACTGGCCGTGCTCGGCCTGATCGCGGTCCCGGTGGTCGGCTACCTGATGCTCGATCCGCAGCAGCGGCGCAGGCTGCGAGGTCAGCGCAAACGACTCGGCTGAGCGAGCCGGGCCGTCAGTCCGCCAGGTCGGATCTGATGAGATCGAGAGCGGCTTCGGGCAGCGTGGCGTAGGTCGGGATGAGCCTGTCCATTCCGGTGATCCGGAAGACCTTGTCCACCCTGCCGCTGAGCCCGGCGAAGGCGAACATGACGCCGTGGCGCGCCGCGTGCTTTCTGGCCGCCACGGCGATGTTCACTCCCGCGGAATCGCAGAAGGAGACGCCGGTCAGGTCCACCACGAGCGGCCGCCGCTCTTCCTCGATGAGCTCGAAGATGAGGTCGCGCAGCGCCGGGCCGGTGTGCATGTCGATCTCACCGGTCAGCTCGAGCACCCGGTAGTCGAGGTGGCGCACGACGTCGGTCGTGAGCTTCGCGCGAGCCACCTGGCCACCTTCATCCGCTCGACATCAATAACGCCATAGCGTCGCACGAACACACAGAGTTG
>CALAED010000373.1 GCA_937891035.1 uncultured Thermomonosporaceae bacterium
TGGCGAACAGCCGTTCGGCCGCCTGCAGCACCCTTGCCCGGTTGCGCGCGGCATCCGCGCGCTCAGGTCGCTGCCGAGAGCTTCCCTCGTCATCGAGCAGGTTGGCCCTGCCCGGAGGCGGCACGAGGGCGTGACCGCTCAGCGCGTAGTAAGCGGCGAAAGCGCTGTCGCCTACTGAATCGTGCGAATGCGGTCGGCTGTCTTCGATCATGAGGAACATCCTCCACCGGACAAGTGGACATTATGTCCGCTTATACAGTACGGTTTCACTTAGCCGGACACTGTGTCCAGTTAGCTGAGGCGATCAATCAGACAAGGTGAATCATGTATGTGGCTCTGCTGGCCGCGGCGCTGTTCGTCGGGTGCCTGCTCGCGGTGCAGACATCGGTGAATCTCCAGCTCAACGGCGCGGTCAAGACGCCATACGGCGCATCGACCCTCCAGCTGACCATCGCGGCGATTCTGCTTGCGATCGTCGCCATCGCCGTGGGCACCATCGGCGCGGTTTCCGGGGTGGCGGACGCGCAATGGTGGCATCTTCTCGGCGGCCTGGCCAGCCCCCTCTACATCACGAGCGGCATCCTCCTGTTCCCCCGGATAGGCGCGCTGGCCGCGGTGGGTCTGTTCGTCACCGGCCAGATGTTCGCCTCGCTGGGCCTGGATCTTAACGGTCTCCTCGGCATTCCACAGCGGCCGCTGACGCTCGGCATCGTCATCGGCGTCATCTGCGTGCTCGCCGGAATCACCGTGATCATCCGGCAAGGACAACCAGCGAAGACCCGGGCTCCGGTGGCCGCCCCCGCCGGGCGGTCGGTGGGCGCGATGGCCAACCCCGACACCACTAGGCGGCTGCGCGTCGGCAACATCGCCTGGATCGCCCTCGGCCTCGTCGCGGGCGCCGTGCTGCCCATCCAGGGCGCGATCAACGCCAACCTCCGCGAAGATCTGGACGCGCCGATCACCGTCGGGATGTTCAGCTTCATCGTCGCCAGCCTCGCGATCGCGCTCGTGCTGCTGGTGCTGCTCGCCCTGCGCCGCACTCCCACCCCGCAGTTCCGGCCGCTGGCCCAGATGCCATGGTGGGGCTGGCTCGGCGGAGCCTGCGCGGCGACCTATGTCACGGCGACGTTCCTGCTCATTCCAGAGATCGGCGCCGCAACCACCGTCGCGCTCACCGTCACCGGCCAGCAACTGTTCTCCGCTGTGATCGACAACTTCGGCCTGTTCAGGATGCCGCGCCGGCCGCTGACCTCGCGGCGCGTCACCGGTCTCATCCTGCTGATCGCCGGCTCGGTACTCGTCCAGCTCACCTGACCGCCGACTCACCCGACCGCAGACGGAATCCGAAACGAAGGTTGCCCCGTGCGCTCCAATCTGCGTAAGCCCTACCTCGCCGCGCCCGACATCCACACATTGCCGTCCCACCTGCCGCTTGGCGACCTGGGCCTACTCCCGGTCAATGCTTATCTCATCACCGGCCGGGAACCCGTGCTCGTCGACACTGGGCTCGCCTTCGACAAGGGCGGGTTCGAGGAGTCGCTGTGGTCGCTGGTCGATCCCCATGACCTGAAGTGGGTGGTGATCACCCATGACGACCGCGATCACTGCGGCAACCTCAAAGAGGTGCTGATGGCCGCGCCGAACGCCACCGTGATCACTAACGGCCTCGCCGTGTCACGACTGGCCGAGGAGTGGGACGTGCCGCGCCACCGCGTCCGCACCGTCAATCCAGATCGCACGATCGAACTGGGCGGCCGCGGAATCACCTTGGTACGTCCGCCGTCCTACGACTCCCCGTCCACCATCGCCATGTACGACCACAGCACCGGTGCGCTGTTCTCCGCGGACAGTTTCGGCACGGTGCTGCCGGAGATGGTGGAGGACGCCGGCGACGCCGACCGTGCGGATTTCCTCGACGGCATGGCGTTGTTCACGCGCGCCAACGCCCCCTGGACGGCCCTGGTCGACCAGGCCAAGTGGGAGCGGTCGCTGGACGGCATCAGGGCGCTGAACCCAGGCCTGGTGCTCAGCTCGCATTCGCCGGCCGCGCACGCACTCACCGGAGAGCTGATCGAAACGGTGTCCGCCGTGCCGTCCATGGATCCCTGGCTGCCCGATGAGGACATCGAGGTCGAAAGTGTCCTCGCCCGCTACGAGGCGGAAACCCGCTCCTGAAGTCAACGCGAAAGAAGAGCCATGACCACAACCGTTGATCTGACTCCTCAACCAGGCGTGATCTCCGTCTTCGCCGATATCTGGTGTTCATTCGCGCACATCGCCATATACCGTCTGCACGCCACCCGCCAGCGGCTTGGCCTGCAAAAGGAGGTCTCCTTCGACCTTCACGCGTTTCCGTTGGAGCTGCTCAACGACGCGCCGAGCCCGCGCGCCGGCACCGACAGCGAAGTGGGGCGGATGGGACAACAAGAACCAGCCGCAGGATGGCAACTATGGCAGGACAAGGAGTATTTGTACCCGTCAACTACGTTGCCCGCACTCGAGGCGATCATCGCGGCCAAGGAGCAGGGGCTCCACCAGTCCGAACAACTGGACCTGGCGCTGCGCAAGGCTTTTTGGGCACAATCCCGATGCATCAGCAACCGTAAGGTCATCATGGACGCGGCCGAGTCGACGGGCGTCGTCGACACCGTCGCGCTGGATGCGGCGCTCAACGACGGCCGTGCCAGAAAGGCGCTCTCCCAAGACGCCGCGATTTCGGCAACAGAGCAGGTGATATGCAGTCCACACCTGTTTTTGCCGGACGGCGGCGACTATGCCAATCCGGGCATCGAGGTGCGCTGGGAAGGTGACTACGGGGTTGGCTGGCCAGTGGTCACCAAGGACGATCCAACGATTTTCGAGAACCTGATCAAACGCGCGCTGGCTTAGCCAAGCTATGCGGCAGGTAATGCAGCCGGCGCTGGTCATATCCAGCACTGGAGAGCGAGGGCCTCAGAGCTGTGACCAACAAGCTCCATGACAATAACCGTTGTCAGCGACACATTCCCTGGAGCTCGACGCTCAGTAATGGTCGGCCGACCCGGGTGTTGCTCTTGGACGATCACTGGATCACCAGGACCGCACTGCACGCGGCCTTGGCGAGTGTCAGTGACGTGAAGATCACCGAAGTGGCGGCGGACTGCGATGAACTCATCGAGACCATGTCCAACATGGAACAGTTGCCGGACGTGCTCGTGCTCACGGGCGCCAACGAACCCACCGTGGTGCTGCCGCGGTTGGCCGAGCTACTGCCATATTGGCCGATTCGGGTCCTGATGCTGGGCGGGGAACGATTCCCGGATCCCCTCAACCGGTGCACGACCGCCGGCTGGCTTCCCCAATCGGCGACCGAACAAGAGTTCGTCGCCGCGGTGCGGCTGATCGCCGCGGGACACTGGATCGTTCCGCAACCGGATGACTCGGTTGGTTTCATCTCCCCGGGCGAGCCCGTCGCGGCACTCGACGAGCACGAACTGACCGTCCGTGAGCTGGAAGTCCTGCGGCTGCTGGCACGCGGTCACACCAACGCCGAGATTTCGCTGCGCCTGCAACTTGGTCAGAGCACGGTGAAATCACACGTACAGAAGGTGCTCACCAAGATCGGCGTTCGTAACCGGGTCCGGGCCGCGATCTACGCTTACGAAACCGGCTTACTGCGGCCCGGGATCGCCACCGCGTCCGGTCGCGGCTTGGCCGCTACAAGGAGTTGCCGCTACAAGAAGTAGGGAACGAGCGGTGGTTCGACCCGGCACCGGCATGGCGTGAGCCGGGCGGCCACCGCGGTCGCCCCCCGCGGTGATCATCTATAGCCGCGGTTGACCCGGATGAGCGGCGGCGTGGCCGGGGCGAGGTAGTCGATCCCGACGACCTCGGCGAGGTACAGCACATGGTCGCCCGCCGGGACCCGCCGGCTGGTCGCGCACTCAAGCGCGGTCAGCCCGCCCTCGATCACCAGGGCGTCGCTGAGCCGGCCCCGATGATGCGGCTCATCCGCGATGAGCAGCCGGGCGCTCGGCCGGCCGGCCGCGGCGAACCGGCCGGCGAGGGGCCGCTGGCCGGCGCCGAGCACGGTCGCGGCCCAGCGGTCTCGCCGGTCGAACACCTCGGCGAGGTAGGAGTCACCGTCGATGCCGACCAGAACCATCGGCGGGTCGAGCGACACCGAGGTGAACGCGGTGACCGTCGCGCCGATGTCGTCTCGGTCGTCGCGTACGGTCACGACCACGACGCCGGTGGCGAAGCAGGCCACCGCATCGGTGAACTCGGCGGCCGGGATCAGCGGATGTCCCAGTCGCCGGGAAGCAGGAGCGGGCCGCCGAGCGGCAGGCCGAGCCGGGTCGCCGCGCCCGTCAGCGGCCCCCAGGCGTCGAACCGGGCGCCGGCCGCGGCGCGGTCCTCACTGGATTCGGCCGGCTTCAGCCGCTCCAGCGGACTCAGGTGCGGATAGGGGCGTACCGGCGCGTCGGTCGCGATCCCCGCCTTCTCGCGGGCGATGTCGAGCGCCCGGTCGAGCCCGCCGAGCTCGTCGACGAGACCGTTGGCGTGCGCGTCGGCGCCGGTCCAGACCCGGCCGCGGGCCAGCTCGTCGACCCGCTGCGGGGTCATGCCGCGGCCTTCGGCCACCTTGGCGGTGAAGTCGTCGTAGATCTGGTCGAGCGAGGCGTTGACGCGCTCCCACTCCGTCTCGGTGAAGTCACGGGTGGTGCTGAACATCCGGGCGTGCGCGCCGTCCTCGACGCTGCCCATCCCGATGCCGAGGCGGTCGAGGAGCTCGCTCACGATGGGTTTGCCGACGACCACGCCGATGGAGCCGGTCAGGGTGCCCGGCTGGGCGACGATCGTGTCGGCGCCCATCGCCACGTAGTAGCCGCCGGACGCGGCCACGTTGCCCATCGACACGACCACCGGCTTGCCCGCCTTGCGGGCGAGCACCACCTCGCGCCAGATCGCGTCCGAGGCGACCGCCGAGCCGCCGGGGCTGTTGACGCGGAACACGATCGCCTTGACCCGTTCGTCCTTGACCGCGGTGCGGAACGCGGCGCCGATGGTGTCGGAACCCATGGCGCTGCCCTGCCCGGGCACCGGCGGCCGGCCGCTGCGGCCGAGCCGGATCGGGCCCTGACCGTGGATCAGCGCGACCACGTCCTGCTTGGGGCGCGGCAGCCGCTGCGCCAGCGAGTGGGTGCGGTTGTAGCGGCCGACGTAGCGCAGCAGCGGCTCGTGCCCGGCGGCCTGGTGCACCTCGGCGCGTACGTCCGCGTACACCTCGTCGCGATAGGCGAGCCGGTCGATCAGGCCGGCCTCGAGCGCCTCGGCGGCCAGCAGCGGGCCGCGGTCGATGAGCTCGCGCACCTCGCGCTCGCCGCGGCCCCGGCCGGCCGCGACCCCGGCAACGATCTGCTCGCCGATCGAGGTCACCAGGCGCTTGGACATCTCTTCGTGCTCAGGGGTGTAGTGGCGTTCGACGAAGGAGTTGGCCGCGGTCTTGTACTCATACCGTTTGCCGAACCGCGGGGCGATGCCGAGCTTGTCGAGCGCACCGCGGAAGAACGGCTCCTCCAAGGCGACCCCCGTCACGCCGAGGTAGCCGGTCGGCTGCAGGCAGACGCGGTCGAACGCGGTGGCCAGGTAGTAGGGCACCGTACCGCGCCCGGTCTCGCCGAACGACTCGGTCCACGCCACGGTGATCTTTCCGGCGTCGCGGAAGGCCGCGACGGCGCCGCGCAGCTCCTGGGCGACGGCGAGCCCGATGTTGCCGCTCACCCGGACGATGAGGGCGCGTACGCGTGGATCGCCGGCGCCGCGGCGGATGCCGTCGAGCACGTCGCGCAGGTGCGTCTTGCGGCGGGAGAGGAACGCGGCGAGCGGGTCGCCGGGGACGCCTTCGACCACTCCGTCGGAAAGGTCGAGCTCCAAGATGATCGGCGCGGTCCGCTGTTCGCGCGCCTCGTTGAACAACTCCACGACCCTGCCCGCATCCACCATGGGCCCAGCCTATGTGGTAACCGGCTCGCGGCCGGCTCGTCCCGGACGGTCCGCCTGTCGTCTCGCATGTCGTTGGCGCCGCCGTCCGCGCCGGCCGTCCGCGTGGTCGCGTTATGGTCGCGGTCATGGGATACGGCGACGGCTACGGCCTGGTGCGCTGCGGGCGGGGGCACGTCCATTCCGGGCGGCACGGCGCGGCCGGGCTGCTGGTCTACTACCGCGACAGCGGTGGCCGGCCGCACCTCCTGTTGCAACAGCGCGCGATGTGGGGGCCGGGCGGCGGCACGTGGGGCCTGTTCGGCGGCGGGCGGCACGGCCACGAGGACGCGGTCACCGCGGCGCTGCGCGAGACGGCCGAGGAGTGCACGCTCGAGGTCTCCTCGGTACGCCTGCACGGTGTGCTTTCCGACGATCACGGCGGCTGGGCCTACCACACGGTCGTGGGTTCGCTCGGCGGGCGGGCGCCGGTACGGCCGGCGTCGATGGAAAGCAGGGACGCGGCCTGGGTTCGCGCGGACGAGGTCGAGCGGCTGCGCCTGTTCGCCCCGTTCGCCGAGAGCTGGTCGCGGCTGCGCGAGACGGCCCTGACCCGGCTCACGCTGGTGATCGACGCGGCCAATGTCATGGGGTCCCGGCCCGACGGCTGGTGGCGCGACCGGCGCGCGGCGGCGACCCGGCTGCGCGACCGGCTCGGCCGGCTGCGGGCGGCCGGCATCGCGCATCCGCCGTTCGACGTCTGCTATCCCGAGGTGGTGCTCGTCGTCGAGGGCGCGGCGCGCGGCATCGGTCCCTCCGGTGCCGACGGCGCCGACGGTGCCGGCGGCGCGGCGGGTGGGGGCGTACGGGTCGTCGCCGCGCGGGGGAGCGGCGACGACGCCATCGTGGACGTGGTCTCCGCCCGTGCGGAGGGCGTGTCCTACCTCGTCGTGACCGCCGACCGCGAGCTGCGCGCCCGCTGCGCCGAGGCGGCGGCGGACGTGGTCGGACCGCGCTGGCTGCTCGATCGACTCGACGGACTCGATCGACTCGACGGACTCGACCGGCAAGATCGGCGCGAACGAACCGATCGGTCTGGTCGGTCTGATCCGCCGTAGTGCCGTCCGCGCCCCGGTCGGTGGCCTTATCGTGGCCGCGGGCGAATCACGAAGGGCCGCGGGGGATGCGAGATCGGCTGGTCGGGCGAGACGAGCAGCTGGCACGCGCCGAGACCACCCTTTCGCCCCCTTCGGCCGCGGATTGCGCGGCCGGCCGGCCGGTCCATCTCGTCTTCGACGGCGCCCCCGGCGCCGGGAAGACCGCGCTGCTGCGCGCGACCGCGCGAAGCGCCGAACGGCGCGGCTACGCGGTGGCGTGGGCGCGGGCGCACCCGGCGGAACGGGCCTTCGCCTTCGGCGTGGCGCGGCAGCTCGTGGAGTCCCCGGCAATGGCCCGGCACGGTCTCGACCTCGACGATCATCGCGCGAGTGAGCACGCGCTCGGTGCCGCCGCTGCCGACCGGCCGCTGCTGTTGGCGGTCGACGATGCTCATTGGGCCGACCCCGAGTCGTTGGAGTGGCTGAGCC
>CALAED010000374.1 GCA_937891035.1 uncultured Thermomonosporaceae bacterium
CCGCCGTACTTCACAACGACCGTGTGGCCGTGGAAGCGCTCCAGCCAGGGCAGCGCCTCGATGAGCGTGGCCGCCTTGGCGAGGACGTTGCTCCGGCTCGTCATGTGGAGTACGCCGAGTTCTCGTTGACGTAGTCGGCCGTCAGGTCGGTGGTCCACACGGCGGCGGAGTGCGGGCCGGCCGACAGGTCGACGGTGATCGTGACGTCGCGCGGACGCAGGTCGACCTTGGACCTGTCGTCGCCGACCGAGCCGCTCCGGCACACCCAGACGCCGTTGATCGCCACATTGAGCCGCTCGGGCTCGAATACCGCGTCGGTGGTGCCGATGGCGGCCAGCACGCGGCCCCAGTTGGGGTCCTCGCCGTGGATGGCGCACTTGAGCAGGCTGTTGCGGGCGACGGCGCGCCCGACGGTGACGGCGTCGTGCTCGCTCGCCGCGCCGACGACCTCGATGGTGATGGCCTTGGCCGCGCCTTCTGCGTCGACGAGCAGCTGCCGGGTCAGGTCGAAGCAGACCTCGGTGACGGTCTCGGTCAGCTCCGCCTCCCGCGGGGTGACGCCGGCGGCCCCGCTGGCGAGCAGCAGCACCGTGTCGTTGGTCGACATGCAGCCGTCGGTGTCGAGGCGTTCGAAGGTGACCGAAGTGGCCGCGCGCAGCACTCTGTCCAAGGTCGGGGCGTCGACGTCGGCATCGGTCGTGATGACGCACAGCATCGTGGCCAGCGCCGGCGCCAGCATGCCGGCGCCCTTGGCCATGCCGCCGACCATGTAGCCGCCCCCGCGGGGGGCTCCGCCCCCCGCGTCCCCCCCGAAACTTCCGGCGCCGCGTCGGAAGGCGATCTTGGCGACCGTGTCGGTGGTCCTGATCGCGTCGGCCGCGGCCAGCCCGCCGTCGCCGCGGGACAGCTCTTTGGCCGCCGCGTCGATGCCGGCGCTGAGCTTGTCCAGGGGGAGCCGCTCGCCGATCAGCCCGGTCGAGCAGACCGCCACCTCGCCGGCGGAGTCGCCGAGCACCTCGGCGACCTTCTCCGCCGTCGCGTGGGTGTCCTGGAAACCGGCGGAGCCGGTGCAGGCGTTGGCGCCACCGGAATTGAGCACGACGGCGCGCACCCGGCCGCCCCGCAGCACCTGCTCCGACCACAGCACCGGCGCCGCCTTGACCCGGTTGCGGGTGAACACTCCGGCCGCTGCGCGCGCCGGCCCGTCGTTGATCACGAGGGCGAGGTCGCGCCCGCCGCCCTCCTTGATCCCGGCGCGCACGCCCGCCGCCCGGAAACCAAGCGGTGCCGTCACACTCATGGAGCGACTCCCAGGGTCGAAAGGCCGAGCTCTTCGGGCAGGCCGAGGGCCAGGTTGGCGCACTGCACGGCGCCGCCGGCGGTGCCCTTGGTCAGGTTGTCGATCGCCGCGACCGCCACGATCCGGCCGGCCCGCTCGTCCAGCGCCACCTGCACGAGCGCCACGTTGGACCCGAGCGTCATCGAGGTGGCCGGCCATTGATCCGGCGGCATCAGCTCGGCGAACGGCTCGGCCGCGAACGCCGCCGTGTAGGCCGCGCGCAGCGCCGCCGCGGTGCCGCCTGGCTTTGCCTTGGCGGTGCAGGTGGCGAGGATGCCGCGGCTCATGGGGGCGAGCATCGGGGTGAACGACACCGTGATCGGTTCACCGGCGACCGCGGACAGGCTCTGGACGATCTCGGGGGTGTGCCGGTGCACGCCGCCGACACCGTACGCGCTCACCGAGCCAAGCACCTCGCTGCCGAGCAGGTGCGGCTTGGGCGACCGGCCGGCGCCCGACGTGCCGGAGGCCGCCACGATGACGGCGTCGGGCTCGGCGAGGCCGGCGGCGTAGGCAGGGTACAGCGCCAGCGACGCGGCGGTCGGGTAGCAGCCTGGCACCGCGATGCGCCGGGCACCGCGCAGCGCCGCCCGGCTCCCCGGCAGCTCGGGCAGCCCGTACGGCCAGGTACCCGCGTGCGGTGAGTCGTAGAAGTGCGTCCAGGCGACCGGGTCGGCCAGGCGGAAGTCGGCGCCGCAGTCGACGACGAGCACGTCGTCGTCGAGGCCGTCGGCCAGTGGCCCGGACTGACCGTGCGGGAGCGCGAAGAAGACCACGTCATGCCCGCTCAACGCCTCCGGCGTCGTCTCGGCGAGCGCCCGGTCGGCCAGCGGCCGCAGGTGCGGCTGCAGTGCGCCCAGCCGAGCGCCGGCATTGGACCCGGCCGTCAGCGTCATCAGCTCGAATTCGGGGTGGGACGACAGGATCCGCAACAGCTCACCGCCCGCGTAGCCGCTCGCGCCCGCGACGGCCGCCCGCAAACCCATGCACCCTCCTGAATATCTTCTCAGCAACCAAGAGTATGCATTGACTCGGATGAATATGCAAACGAGGTTCGGCGCGTGCCGCGGAAGGGCTCCACCCGCCGCTATGCCGCCGGGTTGACCAATGACGCGAAGAACCCGAGGACGAACAGCGCCACCACGACGGCGCCGGCCAGCACCGGGATCAGGGCGACCCGATACTGCCAGCCA
>CALAED010000375.1 GCA_937891035.1 uncultured Thermomonosporaceae bacterium
CGAGGTCGTTCTTGAGCCCGATCGAGAGCCCGCCAAAAAGACCCGCCCCGAGCCTGCGCACGCGTTCGACCAAACGCCCGCGAACGCGCAGGTCGGCATACCCGGGTGCCTCCTGCGTCCAAGACAGCGTGTCGGGCCTGACCACGAAGCCCATCGTGACGGCGCCGCCGACCGCGAACGCGATTCCAACGGCAACCCCGGAGGTGAGATCGGACGCGACCCCGACCATGAGCCCGCCAAGCAGGGCGGGGATAAGGCCAAGGACGAGAGCGAGGACGAGGAGAGCGGTGCGGTTGATCGCGTTGGTGGTGGCGGCCAACCGCCACCAGGCGAAGTCGCGGGTTCCTTGGCCGGGGTCGCCGCGGGTAGTGGCCGGTTGGTCGTTGTGGTGATGGGCCAGGTAGCCCAGCCAGCGCCGTACCCGGGCGGGGTCGTGGCGGCGGCGGGGCCGGAACAGGTCCGCGGCGGCTTTGCTGGGTGGGCGGATGGCGATGAGGGCATCGATGATGTGGTCGTACAGGTGGGTCCGCAGCGCGGCGGCGGTCGCAAAGCGGGTGAGCTCGGCGGGGTCGGCGCCGGGTGCGGTGTAGACCGAGCGCAACAGCCATAGGCCGAGTGGGGTGGCGGCGACCTCGGCCAGGGCCGCGACCGGTTCGGTGGGCTCGGCGGCCGGCGCCTTGCGCAGTTCGGCGAGGATCTGGTCCCAGACGGGTCCCGGGCCGGGCGGCAGACAGCGGGTGAGGTAGCCGGCGACGGCCGGCGGATCGAGCGGGCGTGGTTCCAGCACGGCGGCCGAGGTCACCACGTCTCCGGCAGCGGTGACCGCCGCGGCGAACTCGCTGGTACGGCTGGTGAGGATGAGCTGGTCATCGTCGCCCAGCGATCGGTTGAGCGCGGTGATCACCGTGGCCTGGGCGCGGGGCGGCAGTTCGTCAAGCCCGTCCAGGACGGCCAGGACGTACCCCCGCGCGGTCAACGCGCGGGTGACGTCGCCGCCAAGCTTGGGTGAGCGCAACATGGGGTAGTCGCGGGAGAGCCGGTCGGCCAGCCATTCGTGCACCCGGGGAAACTGCTCGGTGTCCCAGTCGGCGACCGGCAACATGACCGGGACGGGCTCATCTGGGTGCTCGTCGCGGGTGGCCAGCAGGTGCAGCAACAACTGCACCGCCAAAGTGGTCTTCCCCGCACCTGGCCCGCCCAAGATCACCAGGCGACGCCGTCGGGTACGGCGAAACCGATCGACCAGCGCCGCGATGTCCGCGCTCGACGCCGTCCACCACAGTCCACCTTCCGCCGGAGCGGCCGCCTCGATATTGGCCGCGTGGTCCATCACCGCGGCCCGCTCGGGGGTACGCCAGCGCACCGGGATCGGATCCGGGTCATCGAGCGACCGCAGCGCCGCCTCATGCTTCCATTGCTCGGCCACCACTCCGGCCAGCATGTCCTTGGCCAGGGCCAGCGCTTCGGTGGTAGGGGCGGCCGCCGCCGGCGCCGAGCGGACGGTCCGCCAGGCCCACCGCACCATCACCGCGGCCGCCGTGCCGACCGCGACCAGCAACGCGGTCAGCTGTGCGGTGTTGGCCGAAGTCGCTAATCCGTCCTTGTCACGCAGCGGAATCGCGGTCACCACGAGGAGAACCGCCAGGCCGGCCAGGCCCGCCCCGGCCGTGACCCAAGGCCACCGGCTTCTCCCGCGCATGCGGCCAATCCTGCCCGTACCCGCCGTACAACGTCGAGTCAACGAGATTCCGGTGGAGAACGTAGTGACGGCGCGACGCAGCGTGCGTAACTTCTAGGACTCACCCTTTGAATCAGAGGGAGGCGGCCATGACGGATCCGGCCTTCGACGCCTACGGGCTGTTCGACGAGGACTATCTGCACTTCTACGTCGAGCAGCTCGAAGAACACGCCGAAGCCGAGGCCGACCTGCTCTGGCGCCTGCTCGAGCTGGAGCCGGGCAGGGAAGTGCTCGACCTGGCCTGCGGACATGGCCGGATCGCCAATCGCCTGGCCGGTCGCGGCTGCCGGCTCACGGGGCTGGACACGACACCGCTCTTCCTTGAGCGTGCTCGCAGCGATGCCGCCGCACGCGGGGTCTCGGTCACCTACATCGAGGGCGACATGCGGTTGCTGCCCTGGGACGATGAGCGTTTCGATCGTGTCATCAACATGTTCACCGCGTTCGGCTACTTCGACGACGCCGACAACCGCCGCGTGCTGGCGGAGATCGCTCGCGTGTTGCGGCCGGGCGGCAGGCTCGCCATGGAGCTGAACAACCGCGACTGGCTCATCCGCAACTTTCAGCCGGCATCGGTCGTCGACCGCGCCGGCGATCTGATGATCGACCAGCGCCGCCTCGACCCATTGACCGGCCGCATCATCACCGAGCGCATAATGGTCCGCCAGGGGCAAGTCCGGCGCATTCCGTTCTTTGTCCGCCTGTTCACGTTCACCGAGATGCGCGACTGGCTGCTGGCGGCCGGCTTCGCCACCGTGCACGGGTACGGCGGGGACGGCGCTCCGCTGGCCCTGGAAAGCCCTCGAATGATCATGGTCGCTGAGCGCTGAGCGCTGAGCGCTGAGCGCTGAGCGCTGAGCGCACGGTGCGTGGCCAGTGCGGGCTGGACGCCCGGCCTCTCAAGGATGCGCTCAACGACTCGGCGCCCGGCGTGCTCGCTGTGATCGCCTCCGAGTGGTTCTACGACCGGCGCCGTGCGCGCATGGGCGGCCGCAGGCGCCGCTCTGGTCGCACGCGCGTCGTTACCAGCAGGCGCGTGATCGGTGAAGCCAGCGCATGATGTCCGGCGTCGTTCATCAACGCGTGCTTTGATCCAGGTGCCATCCGGCCGCGACGGCCGGGGATCGCAGGTATGTCGCCGATGGGAGGGCACCCGTTGTGGAGCTGGTTGTCTCGTACTGGGAGGGCTGGGACGCGGGGGACCGGCGAGCGACCGGGCGCTTGACGAAAGCCGCCGCGCGCCGGCGGGATGCCGCCGGAGAGCAATACACGGTGTTGGTGGAGAGCCGAAACGTCCCGCGAATGCTCATCGACGTCGCCTGGAATCATCACTATTGCGCCGTGTGGGAGCTCGACGAGGTGTTGCGGCGTAAGGCCAAGTACGTGTATCGGCGGCTGGCCGATGACCAGATCTTCCTGACAAAGACGATCGAATGGACCTACGGCGCCGAGAAACAGCCCGAATTCCACCCTCATGCCGGTACACGGATGGTCGAGGCCGAGACCGATGGGCGCACGCGGATCGGGGTGGCGCCGGAGGGGGAGGGCGGCAACCTGGGCGAAACGATGCAGATGGTGCCTGCCGACGGGCTGTGGCGGCCGGTCCCGGCCTTCGGTGATTGGCGCGAATTGTTCACCGGCAACCTCGAGACGCTGCGTTCGGCCATCTTGCTCGACAGGCCCGACCCGGTCGCGCCCGGCGCCGCCCTGCCCGTCGAACAGCGGCCATGGCGCCCGCCCCGGCCGCTGCGGCCATCTCGCCCCGACCTCATGTTCGGGCCCGGCACCGCGTACGACATCCCGCGGTTTGGCCGAGCGACGGTCGAGGTCATCGACGCCGGACGACTGCGCATGCCCACCGGGCGATTGATCGCCGCCGATCCCGGCTGGCTGCGGAGCCCCATCGACGAGAGCGAGCTTCCCGCCTTTACCGTGCACGTGGCTCCGGGCGAGTATCCGGTATCGCTATCGGTGGTCCGGTTCGACGACAACCCCCGCCACGTACGGGTCGCCGCGGCCAAGCTGACCGTCCGTACCGAGCCGGCGGCCACGTGGGAGCCCGCGTTGCGTCCCGGCGAGGATCCGAGGTCGCTGGACGAGGGGCAGTTCTTCGGATTCGGGGTGGACAGCGGTACGGGTTGCTTCGTCGACGCGGCGGCCCTGCCCGCGATCGGGCACCTGCTCGACGATGTCTACGAAAGTCTCTTCCCCGAGGTCGGCGGCACCCGGAGGGCGGTACTCGAATCAGGGGCCAACGTGATCAGTTTCTCCAGCGGATGGGGCGACGGCGCCTACCCGACCTGGCTCGGCCGGACCGAAGGCGGACAGGTCGCCTGCTTCATCGCCGACATGCTGGTCCTCGACGACGCGACCGTCGCGACCTGAATGTTGGAGAAGCCACGCTGTCCAATCGGCTATGGGCGCTGCGATAATCGGCACCCAAGGTGGACCGCCATATCGTCTACGGGACCGCTGGAGGGACCCGTGACCATGCAGGACTTCTCGCCGGACGACGAGCGGTTGGACGACCCGTTCGAGATCGACACGTCGGTGGCGCATCCGGCCCGCCGGTACAACTACTGGCTGGGCGGCAGCGACAATTTCGCAGCCGACCGGGCATCCGGGGACGCTGGGGAAGCCGCCTTTCCGGCGGTCAGGATCGCCGCTGTGGAGAACCGCCGGTTTTTGCATCGGGCGGTGACCTTTTTAGTCAAAGATGCGGGGATCCGCCAGTTCCTGGACATCGGCACCGGAATCCCATCGGCCGGCAACGTGCACGAGGTAGCGCAGGCGATCGCACCGGAGACGCGCGTTGTTTACGCGGACAATGACCCGATCGTATTGGCACACGCC
>CALAED010000376.1 GCA_937891035.1 uncultured Thermomonosporaceae bacterium
CGCGTTCCACGCGCGGGCAAGTTCGATCGGCTGCAGCGGTGGCGGAGCCGGCCGGGCCGGTGGCCGAGCCGATGCCCGAGCCCCACCGTCTCGAGCGCGGCGACCGCGCGGCGGCGGCGCTCCGCCCGCGGCACGCCGCGATAGACCAGCGGCAGCGCGACGTTGTCGCGCGCATTCGTCCTGGCCAGTAGATGAAAGCCTTGAAAGACGAAGCCGATCGTGCTGTTGCGCAGCTCGGCCAACTCGCCGTCGGACAGCTTGGCGACGTCGCGACCGTCGATCAGCATCGTCCCCGATGTCGGCCGGTCGAGGCAGCCGAGCAGGTGCATGAGCGTGGACTTGCCCGACCCGGAGGGCCCTACGATCGCGACGAACTCCCCCGCGGCGATGCGCACGCTTACGCCGCGCAGGGCGGCGACCTGAACCCCTTCCATCTGGTACGTCCGGGTGACGTCCACCGCCTCGAGCGCCGCGCGCACCCTGCCCTCCCACCCGCCGACGTCCAAGGGCCCTTGCTCGGCGGCGACCGCAAGATCCCATATTGTCCGATGACAGTAACCGATCGGCGCCCGCCGCCGAACCGTGGCCGGCTCACTCGCCGGACAGCCGCTGGCCTTGACGTACGGTGTCGGCGCCGCGCACCACAACGCGTTCCCCTTCGCCAAGGCCGGCGACGACCTGGGCGACCGTGTCGCCCTGGGCGCCCAGCCGGACCGCCCGGCGCTCGGCACGGCCATCGGCCACCACCCACACGGTCGCGTTCTGCCCGCTCGTCACGATCGCCGACGACGGCACGGACAGCGTGCCGCGCGCCTCGCGCACCCGGAGGTCGACGACCGCGCTCATGCCGGGCTTGGGCCGGGGCGCGGCGCCGCCGGCGGCGAACGTGCCGTCGTCCAGGGTCAGGGTGACCTTGTACGTCACGCCGCCGCCGCTCGATTGGGCTGGGGTCGCGCCGACCCCGATGACGGTGGCGGGGTAGGTGGCACCGGGCGCGGCGTCCAACTCGACGCGGGCGGGGACGCCCCGCCGCACCTGCAGCACGTCGGTCTCGTCCACGTCGGCGGACACGGTGAGCCGGGAGTCGTCGATGATCGTGACCACGGCGTCGCCGGACGCGACCGGCACGCCCGTCGCGACGGCCGAGGCGTCCCTGGCCCCGCCGCCGGTGCCGGAAAGCCCGGCAGCGAGGCTGGCCTGCGCGCCCTGCCCGCCTTGGCCGCTCTGGCCCGGCAGCTGTCCGGCCAGGCCGGACAGGCCGGGCAGCCCGCCGGCGGCCGCCGGGCCCCCGAGATTCGCCACCCCGCCGAACGGCGCCCTGAGCACGAGCGCCTTGACCGTACGCTCGGCCGCCCGCACCGCCGCTTTGGTCTGCACGCGCTGCGCCGCCGTGATGGACGACATCGCGGAGGTCACGCTGCCGATGCCGGAGCTGAGCTGCGCGACCGCGTTCCGCGCCGCCGCGGCGGCGAGGGTGTATTCGGCCTGCGCCCTGGCGATCTGGCCCAGGACCTGAGCGCGCACGGCGGGGTCGGGAATCTGGCCGGCCGCCCCCCGCGCGGCGGCGAACCCCTGCCTGGCGGTCCGGTCGCTGTGCCGCCTGAACGCGGACAGATCGATTCCGGCCGGCACCCCGCCACCGGCGGCCGCCTGGCGGTCGGCGTCGCGGGCCTGGTCGAGTTGCTCCCGCGCGCTGGGCGAAGAGATCGTGGCCACTACCTCACCCTCGCGGACCTCCTCGCCGTCGGCGACGTGCAACTCCTTGATGGTGCCTTCGGCCGGCGAGCGCAGCGTCGCGGTCGCGCGCGCGGACACCGTGCCGGGCGCCTCGACGACCTCGGCGACGTCGGCCCGCGCGACCGAGCCGATCCGCACGTTCGAAGGCTCGCCGCCCGAGCACGCGCCGAGCAGGGCCGCGCTGGGCAAACCGACGATCAGAACCAGGGGGAAAAAGCGCCGCAAGACCACGACGGCATCGTAGGCGGTCGCCGTCTCGCGCCTGTCATCAAGGGGATTATTTACCCATCTCGCAACAAGCCCCCCGGCCCCGTACGCCCGTTCGGGGCCGGGGCGCTATCGGCGCACGTGCTCGGGAGACGGGCCGGCCCTGTACCGCGTCGCCGGCTCCGGCTGGGCCGGCGCGTCCGGTGCGGCCGCCCGCGGCCGCCGCCCGAGGAAGACGCCGGCCAGGGCCGCGATGGCCGCGACGCCTTCACCGGCCGCGCTGATCGTCTTTTCGGCGTACCAGACCGGCTCGTGCATCGCGGGCAGCGGCCCGAACGCGCCAACGTCGACGAAGTAGTAGAGGAGCACGGCGCCGAGCGCGCTCGCCGCCACCAGGAAGGCGATGGCGTTGGTCCACCGGCGCGGCCACGCGAGCACAAGCACAGCGGCGGCGGCCGCCGCCCCGGCCTGCGCGAAGAACAGGACGTCACCACCGATGCTTCCGCCAGGCACATGGGCCATCTCCGGCGCGAAGTCCCAATGAACGTAGGCGTCCGCGGCGAGACCCGCCGCGACGAGCAGACGAAGGAGAAGTCTCATACCCATTAACCGGATCAAAAGAGGTTTCGGTTCACCTGGTCGTGGGGTGCGAAAAGCGGTAGACCGGGAGCCGCCACGGTTTCCACGTTATCGTGCGCATCCGGATCCACCAGGCATCAATCCCATGATCCGATATCGAAAGGCGAGGCAGAAGGTCCGGCCAAATAGGTCAATGCCGCGCGAATCCCCGCCGTCTCGTCCCCGCCGTCTCGTCAGCCCTCGGCGAGTTCGCGGCCCCGGTCGCGGGCGGACTCGATCGCCTCGATCACGGCCGCCCGGACGCCGTGGCGCTCCAACTCACGGATGGCGCTGATGGTGGTGCCCGCCGGCGAGGTGACCGCCTCTCGCAGCAGCACGGGATGCTCCCCCGAGTCGCGCAGCATGACCGCCGCGCCGACCGCCGACTGGATGACCATCTCCAGCGCCGCGGCCCGCGGCATGCCGAGCAGGATGCCCGCGTCGACCATCGCCTCGACCAGGTAGTAGAAGTACGCGGGGCCGCTGCCGGACAGCGCGGTCGCCGCGTCCTGCAGCGACTCGGGAATGCGCAGCACCTTGCCGACCGGCGCGAGCAGCTCTTCGGTCCGCTTGAGATGCTCCTCGTCGGCGTGCGACCCGGCGGAGATGACGCTCATCGCCTGGTCGACATGCACGGGGGTGTTCGACATGACCCGTACCACCGGAACGCTCGTCGGCAGCCGGCTCTCCACGAAGGGGGTCGGGATGCCGGCGGCGAGCGAGATCACCAGCCGCCCGGCCGGCACGTGCGGCGCCACGTCTTGGAGCAACACGGCCATGTCCTGCGGCTTGACGGCGAGGATCAGCGTCTCGGCCCGCTTGGCCGCCTCGGCGTTGGTCGCCACCTCGACGCCGTACCGCTCACGCAGCAGGGCGCCGCGCTCCTCGCGCCGGACGGTCACCATGAGCTCGGCCGGCCGCCGGCCGGCCCGCAGCACGCCGGACAGCAGCGCCTCGCCCATCTTTCCGGCACCGAGAATCGCGATCATAGTCTCACCCTGGTTGTCGTCTGGGATGTCGTTCGGCGAAGCGGCCGACGCCGTCAGCCTACCGACCGGCCGCATCTGAACGATCCGGCCGGCCGAGCCCCGGCCCTCCCCCCGGCGTGGCGAGCGGGCGTTAGGACCGCGTCGCCAGTGAGCGGAGGAAAAATCCAACGTTGGCGGGGCGTTCGGCCAGCCGGCGCATCGTGTAGCCGTACCACTCCTGGCCGAACGGCACATACACCCGCACCTGAGCGCCCATGTCGACCAGCCGCCGCTGTTCGTGGGGCCGGATTCCGTACAGCATCTGGTATTCGAACGAGCGCGGGGACCGCTCGTTGAGCACGGCCAGCGCCCCGCCGATCTCGATGAGCGTCGGGTCGTGGGTGGCCAGCATCGGGTAGCCCTTGCCTGCCATGAGGACCTTCATGCACCGCACGTAGGACTTGTCGACCTCTTTGCGCCCGGAGAAGGCCACCTCATCCGGTGCGGCGTACGCGCCCTTGCACAACCGCACCCTGGACCCTTCGTAGGCGAGGTCGGCGCAGTCCTGCTCGGCGCGGCGCAGGTAGGCCTGGATCACCGCGCCGGTGTCCGGGTAGTCGACGCGCAGCGTGCGCAGGATCCGCAGCGTCGAGTCGACGGTGGTGTGGTCTTCCATGTCGATGGTGACCGTGGTGTCCGCCGCGCGCGCAGCGGCACAGACCCGCCTCGCGTTGTCGAGCGCCAGATCCTCGTCCAGAGCCTGGCCGAGCGCGCTGAGCTTGACCGACACCTCCGCTCGGCCCGGCAGGCGGCGGCGGTCCGCCCGCCCGTCGCCGGCGGCCCCGGAGCCGGCCTCGGCGCTCAGCCCGGCGGCGCGCAGCCGGTCGAGCAGCGTCACGTAGTTGTCGACGGTCGCCGCGGCCTGGTCGGCCGCACGTATGTCCTCGCCGAGGTTGTCGAGGGTGACAAGGAGACCCTGGCCGATGAGCGCCCGGGTGACCCGCAGCGCGTCGCCGATCGCCTCACCGGCGATGAACCGGCGCACGACCCCACGGCTGTACGGCGCGTTTTCGACGAGCCGGCGCACGCCGCCGCTGCGCGACGCGGCCAAGAGAGCTTGACGAAGCAACGTTTCCCTCCCACGCGGAACGGCGCTGTCCCGCCCCCCAAGGTTATGAGGTTCAGGGGGTGCGGCGGCGGAGGGTGGCGGCGCCGAGGGTCAGGGCCAGGATGGTGGAGCCGGCGATGACGACCGTGTCGCGAAGCAGCGTGACGGTGATGTCCGTATTGCCGGCCAGCTGTTGCATGGCCTCGACGGCGTACGTCAGCGGCAGCGCGTTGGAGATCCACTGCAGCCAGGTCGCCATCTGGTCGTGCGGCACGACGATGCCGCACAGCAGCGCCTGCGGCAGCACGAAGGCCGGCATGAACTGCACGGCCTGGAACTCCGTGCGGGCGAACGCGCTGGCGAACAGGCCGAGCGCCATGCCGAGCAGCGCGTCGAGCACGGCCACCAGCAACAGCACCCACACGGGGCCCGCCAAGTCGAGGCCGAGCCAGGTCATCGAGATCGTGGCCACGACGGCGACCTGGACGAGGGCGAGCAGGCCGAAGGCGAGCGCGTAGCCGAGAAGCAGATCGAGCTTGCCGAGCGGCGTGGTCATCAGCCGCTCCAGCGTGCCGCCGGTCCGCTCGCGCAGCGTGCCGACCGAGGTGACGATGAACATCACGATGAACGGGAAGATGCCGAGGAGCATCGGCCCGAACCGGTCGAACGCGATCTCGTTGTCGATCACGTATCGCAGCAAGATCATCAACAGGCTGGGCACCCCGATGAGCAGGCCGACCGTACGGTGGTCGTGCCGCAGCTGCGACAAGATGCGCCGCGTCGTGGCAAGCGTGATGCGAACGTTCATGACGCGTGCGCCTCCTGCCGTTCCGCGATGAGGTGCAGGAACGCGGCCTCGAGGTCGGCGGTGCCGGTTGCGGCGCGCAGCCCGCCGGGCGAGTCGTCGGCGAGGATGTCGCCGTCGCGCATGAGGAGCAGCCGCCCGCACCGGGCCGCCTCGTCCATCACGTGGCTCGACACGATCAGGGTCACGCCGCGGTCGGCGAGCTCGTGGAACAGCTCCCACAACTCCTGCCGCAGCACTGGATCGAGGCCGACCGTCGGCTCGTCGAGCACCAGCAGCTCGGGCGAGCCGAGCAGGGCGGCCGCCAGGCTGGCCCGCGACAGCTCGCCGCCGGACAGCGTGGCGACGACCTGATGCCGGTTGATCCCGAGCCCCACCTCGTCGATGACCCGGTCGACGTCGCCGTGCGGCGCGCCGAGCACGGCGGCGAAGTATCGGAGGTTTTCGGCGACGGTCAGGTCCTTGTAGATGGCCGGGTTTTGCGTCGAATAGCCGACGAGCCGGCGCAGCCCCGGGCTGCCGGCCGGCCGGCCCAGCACGGTGACCGAGCCGCTCCGCACGACCTGGACCCCGACGACGGAGCGGATCAGCGTGGTCTTGCCGCAGCCGCTCGGGCCCAGCAGCCCGACTACGGAGCCGCGCGGCACGTCGAACGTGAGCCCGTGCAGAACCTCACGCCCGCCCCGGTCGACGCGCAATCCGCTGACGCTCACGACAGAACTCAACATATGTTGAATTTATGCGGTGCACGGCGGCCGGGTCAAGGGCGGCCGGCCCGCGGGATCACCTGATCGATCACCTCAGCGGCAACGCGGGCAAGGCACGGGCAGACCGCCCCGACAGCCGCGCCGAGGGCGCCGAGGGCGCCGCCGGCCGCGCCGGGGGCCCGGGCGGCAGCCGGCCGCACCACATCCCAGGCGGCCCGGCCTCGAGTTCGTCTTGTCGAGTCAGGCCGCCGGTTTCAGGCTGGAAGCTTCGGGCTGTCGGCTTCAGGTGCCGTCGAAATAGCGCTGCAGAGTGGGGGCGAGCAACTCGACGAGCTCCTCTTCGGAAACGGACGCGATCGGTTCCACCCGGAGCACGTACCGCAAGATCGCCACGCCGATCATCTGGGCCGCCGCCGCCTCGATGCGCACCAACGGGACGTCGAACCGGTCGCCCACCCGCGACAAGATCGCCGCCGAGACGAACTGCCGCAGCATCTCGGCCGCCTGCTCATTGGTCATCGCCGAGCGGAGCAGGCCGATGAGCGGCCCGCGCGCCTCCGGCCGTCCCCACTCGCGCAAGAATGTCTGGGCCATGCGCCGGCCGGTGCTCTCCCGCGGCCCGCCGAGGACGTACGGAAGCACTTTGGCGGGGTTGACCGGGAACTCCATGGCGGCGACGAAGAGCGCCTCCTTGGCGCCGAAGAAGTGATGCACCAAGGCGGGATCGACGTCGGCGGCCCGCGCGATGGCCCGGATGGAGGCGCCGTCGTACCCCTTTTCAGCGAACAGGTCGCGCGCCGCGGTCAAGATGGCCGCACGCGTCTCGGTCGGCCCCGGCCGGCGCCCAGGACGACGCCTGGACGGCGACGAAGCGGCCATCAGGACACCCGTCCCCGCGGGGAGGAAGAAGCCGGGGGGGACGTGGGAGGCGGCACCCCCCGCGGGGACACCTCGCCGCCTGGCGTTACCTCCCAGGTACGACTGGCGGCGGCGAGGTGGAGCCGGGTGAAGGCGAGCGCCTCGGCGAGGTCGTCGACCCGCTCGGCGCGGGTGGCGGCGCGGCGAGTGTTGACCTCCAAGACGACGTGCCCGCGGTAGCCGCCCACGGCCAGCTTCTCCAGCACCTGCTCGCACGGCTGCCGGCCCCGCCCGGGGACCAGATGCTCGTCGCGGTTGGTGACGCCGAGGCCGTCGGCCAGGTGCAGGTGGGTGAGCCGGTCGCCGAGTTGGCCGACCATGTCGAGGGCGTCCGAGCCGGACAAAGCGGTGTGCGACAGGTCGAGCGTGACGTTGGGATAGTCCTGGTCGACCGGGTTCCAGTGCGGGGCGTACATGCCGACCTCGTTGCCGCGCGCCCGCACCGGGAACATGTTCTCGACCGCGAATACGACGTCGGTCTCGTCCTGCATCCTGGCGAGGCCGACGACGAAGTCCCGCGCGTACTCACGTTGCCAGCGGAACGGCGGATGCACCACGACCACCTCGGCGCCGAGCGCCTCGGCGACCTCCTTCGAACGCTCCAGCTTGCCCCACGGCTCCCGCCCCCACACCCGCTGGGTCAGCAGCAGACAGGGCGCGTGAATGGACCGGATCGGGATCTGGTGGTAGTCCGACAGCCGCCGCAACACGGTGAGGTCCTGGGATGCGGGATCGGTCGCCACCATGACCTCGACGCCGTCGTAGCCCAGTTGAGCGGCCATCTCGAAGGCCGCAGGCACCTTTTCTGGATAGACCGAAGCCGTGGACAGCGTGATCGGGGCATCGGGCACTCGTATCGCCCGCGCGATCGCGCTCCGGTGCTCCCGTGTCAAAGCTCCCTCGCCGGTGGTAGCTCGGTCACAGACATGATGCGCTCCTGTCTCAGGTACGCATACGAAAGCCTATGCGCTCGCGTGCGCCGGCCGTCCCGATGGCCGTTCTGCGAACCCTTCGCGTGTCGTCGACCTGGGGGTTCCGGCTCGGGGCGCGACCTTGTGAAGCCGCTCACGCGCGCCCGGATAGCCCGAGCCGGCGCGGCTAATCTGCGTGCCATGGTCGACATCGCGCCCGGCGCCGTGCCCAGCCCGAACATCTGGAGCTCGCCGCGGGTGTATGAGCTGGAGAACCGCGCCGTCGACCCCGACGGCGTGATCGAGGCGGCGATGGGCCGGATCAGGTCATGGGACGGCGCCACGGTGCTCGACGTCGGCTGCGGCACCGGCTATCACCTGCCGCGCTTCGCCCGCACGGCGGCCCGGGTCATCGGCGTCGAACCGCACGCCGGGCTGGCCGCTGCCGCTCGCCGCCGGCTGGCCACCGGCGGCCGCGAGCCGCAGGCCGAAAGGGCCGGCGGGGCGAGCACGGCCAAGACGATCAAGGGGTTCGACGTGGCCGACGTGGCCGACGTGGCCGTACGCGTCGGAGCCGCCCAGGCGCTGCCCGTGCCGGCCGCGTCCGTCGACGTCGCGCACGCACGGTGGGCGTACTTCTTCGGGCCCGGGTGCGAGCCGGGCCTGGCCGAGCTGGCCCGCGTGCTGCGGCGCGGCGGCACGGCGTTCATCATCGACAACGACGCGACCAGGTCGACGTTCGGCGGCTGGTTCCGGCGCTGGCTCACCGCCTACGACCCGATGGCGGTGGAACGGTTCTGGACCCGTCAGGGCTTCGCCCGGGAGCCGCTCGACATCCGCTGGGTCTTCGACCGGCGCGCGGACCTGGCGGCGGTGCTGCGCATCGAGTTCCCCGCCGAACTGGCCGACCGGTTCCTCGCCGAGCATCCCGGATGCGAGGTCGACTACGCGGTCAACCTGTGGTGGCGCCACTACTGAGCGAGCGCCGGCGGCTCGCCGTGGGGACTGCGGCTCCCCCTCGGGTCGCCGGGACCGCCGCCCGCGCAGGATGTGCGGCGGGCGCGCCCGCCCGACACTCCCCTTGGCGTCGAGGTTCGGCCGCACCCGTACGGCCCGCCACTCCCTCCCGACCTGGCGGGTCGTACGGGATCATCGAGATCACGAGATCATCCGAGCTCGGCCGTCAGCGGGCGGCCGCGACTCCCAGCGTCGCGGCGGCCCGGTCGGCGACGACGCTCATGCCCCTGGCGTTGGGGTGGATCGGCGCGGCCAGGTCGGTGGGCACCAGGCCCTCGACCCACTTGGCGCTCGGCGCCGCGCACATGTCGTGACCGTCGCCGCCCTGGTAGGCGTCCACGAACTCGGCGCCGCCCTGGCTCGCCTGGGTGGCGAGCATGGCGTTGAGCTTCCGCTCGACCCCGTCGAGGAACGGGACGTCGCCCGCGGCGATGGGCACCAGCGGCCAGCAGCCGCTCCCCGACGGCAGCAACCGCAGGTAGCCGACGACGAGCACTCGCGCCTGCGGCGCCCGCTCGTGGATCCCGCGCAGCACCGCGGCGATCTTGGGCGTGGTGTCGGCGATCCGCTGGTCGAGCTGGTTGCCGAAGCGGTTCTTGCAGGGCGAGCCGAACGGGTTGCTGAAGCTGAGCTTGGCGCAGGTTTCGAAGATGCCCGTGTAGCCGATGTCGTTGCCGCCGATGCCGACGCTGACCAGCGTCGTGTCGGCGGTCAGCGCGTCGAACTGCGGCGGATTGGTGCCGAGCGTGACGCCCTGCGCTGACGTCATGTCCGTGGTGTCGGCGCCGCTGCAGCTGACGTCGACGAAGGTGTCCGGATTGAGCCGGTCGGCGAGTAGGGACGGGTAGTTGCGATCGGATCGCAGGCAGCCGATCGGCGAGCCATGCTGGTTGGGGATCAGCGGCCCCGCGGTGAACGAGTCACCGAGGGCCACGTAGCGGGACGCGGCCGCCTCGGCCGGGGTGGTGGTGATCGCGAGAACGGCGACCATGAACAGCGCCATCATCCAGCGCACTGTGACCATTGACCCTCCCAGGTTCCTGCTCAGCAGACGGCGCGTCAGGTGCCGAGTCAACTTCGCTGTCCACAACTGGTCGTCACCACTTAAACACCATCCGTAGCCGAAGTCACTCGAGCATCGCCGATCTCGTCCGTCTCGTGCGTCTCGGCGGCCAAATGTCGGCACCGGGCCGTACGGTCGCTGGCATGGCTAAGACGGCGGGCGCGGGGCGGGCCAAACCGGCGTACCGATGCGCCGAATGCGGGTGGCAGAGCGCCAAGTGGGTGGGCCGCTGCGGCGAGTGCCAGGCGTGGGGCACGGTCGGCGCGGCCGGCGCGCCGGCCGCGCCGCCGCGCGTGGTCGCGGCCGGTCCGGTGACGACGCCGGCGCGCCCGATCGGCGCGGTCGACGTGCGGTCGGCGCGCTCCCGGCCGACCGGTCTCGACGAGCTCGACCGGGTGCTCGGCGGCGGCCTGGTGCCGGGGGCGGTGGTGCTGCTGGCCGGCGAGCCCGGCATCGGCAAGTCGACGCTGCTGCTCGAGGTCGCGGCGCTCGCGGCGGCACGGCAAGAGCCGGGCGCCGGCCGGGCGCCGGCGCCGGTGCTCTACGTCACCGGCGAGGAGTCGGCCGAGCAGGTGCGACTGCGCGCCGACCGGGTCGGCGCGATCGCCGATCGGCTTTATCTCGCCGCCGAGACCGACCTGGCCGCGGTGCTCGGTCAGGTCGACGCGGTGCGGCCGGAGATGCTCGTCGTCGACTCGATCCAGACCATCGGCACGGCCGAGGTCGACGGCGCCCCCGGTGGGGTGACGCAGATCCGCGAGGTCACCGCCAACCTGATCCGGGTGGCCAAGGAGCGGGGCATCACCGTGGTGCTGGTCGGGCACGTCACCAAAGACGGCGCGATCGCCGGGCCGCGGCTGCTTGAGCATCTGGTCGACGTCGTCCTCTACTTCGAAGGCGATCGGCACAGCCGGCTGCGCATGATCCGCGCGGTGAAGAACAGATACGGCCCGACCGACGAGCTGGGCTGCTTCGATTTGTCCGAGATGGGCATCGTCGGGCTGCCCGATCCGAGCGGACTGTTTCTCACCCGGCGCGCCGAGCCGGTGCCGGGCACCTGCGTGACGGTGACGCTCGAGGGGCGACGGCCGTTGGTTGCCGAGGTGCAGGCGCTCGTCGCCGAGTCGTTCCTGCCCAGCCCGCGGCGGGCGACGTCGGGTCTGGAGTCGGCCCGGGTTGCCATGGTGCTCGCGGTGCTTGGCCGGCGCTGTCACATCGCGATGCACCAGCAGGACGTCTACGCCTCCACGGTCGGCGGGGTCCGGCTGACCGAGACCTCGGTCGACCTCGCCGTCGCGCTGGCCGTCGCCGGCTCCAAGGTGGAGCAGGCCCTGTCCCCCAACCTCATCGCGCTCGGCGAGGTGGGGCTCGCCGGCGAGGTCCGCGCCGTGCCGGGCGTCCGACGCCGGCTCGGCGAGGCGGGCCGGCTCGGCTTCACCTGCGCCGTCGTACCCCGTGGCGCGCTTGAGCTGGGCGAGGTGACGCCGTTGAAGCGGCCGCGGCACCCGGAAGACAAGACCGCCGCGGCCGCCGGGGAGGTCACGGCCGCCGGGGTTTCTCCCAGCGAGGGCAACATGGCGTCGGGTAACGAGCGGTCGCACGGCTTCGCGGGAATGAGGGTCATCGAGGTGGACAGTCTCAACCAGGCCCTGCAGGTGGCTTTTACAGAGACTTGAAGTCGCGCAGAGTTGGATAACACCTGGCTTCGTCCACGAATGGCACCTGGAATGGGCCGGTCGGGACGTGGCCTCGGTAAAATGAGCGCCGTCGAGCGACCTGCGGGGGTCTCGTGCCAGTACAGCTAAAGAGTCAAGACGAGCGACGCCGGGTAACGCTCGCCGCTGTCGCCCCGGGCACCGCCCTCAGAGACGGGCTGGAGCGGATTTTGCGCGGGCACACCGGCGGCTTGATCGTGCTCGGTTACGACAGCACGGTCGCCGAGCTGAGCACCGGCGGCTTCGAGCTCGATGTCGAGTTCTCCGCGACTCGGCTGCGTGAGCTCGCCAAGATGGACGGCGCGATCGTCCTCGACGACTCCTATTCGCGCATCGTGCGGGCCGCCGTGCACCTGGTGCCCGACCCCGCCATCCCCACCGAAGAGTCGGGCACCCGCCACCGCACCGCGGAGCGGGTCGCCAAGCAGACCGGCTTTCCGGTGATCTCCGTCAGCCAGTCGATGCGGATCATCGCCCTTTACCTCGATGGCGTCCGCTACGTGCTGGAAGACTCCGCGGCCATCTTGTCCAAGGCCAACCAGGCGCTGGCCACGCTTGAGCGCTACAAGCTCCGGCTGGACGAGGTGGCCGGCACGCTGTCCGCGCTGGAGATCGAAGACCTGGTGACGGTACGGGACGTCAGCGCGGTCGTGCAGCGCCTGGAGATGGTCCGGCGCATCGCCGACGAGATCGAGGGTTACGTCGTCGAGCTCGGCACCGACGGTCGGCTGCTGTCGTTGCAGCTCGACGAGCTGGTGTCCGGGGTCGACGTGGACCGGGAGCTGATCGCCCGCGACTACCGGCCCGGCGGCCCGCGCGGCCGCGGCGTCGACGAGGCGCTCGCCGCCCTCGACGTGCTGTCCGCCAACCAACTGCTCGACCTGCCGACGGTCGCCGAAGTCATGGGCTTTTCCGGCAACGACGCGCTCGATCTGCCGGTGAGCCCCAAGGGCTACCGGTTGCTCGCCAAGGTGCCGCGGTTGCCCAACCTCGTCGTCGAACGGCTCGTCGAGCACTTCGGCGGCCTGCAGAAGCTGCTCGCGGCCAGCATCGACGACCTCCAGGCGGTCGGCGGCGTCGGTGAGGCCCGCGCTCGCAGCGTGCGCGAGGGCCTGTCGCGCCTGGCCGAGTCATCCATCCTCGAACGCTACGTCTGAGTGTGGTCAGCGCAGGCGGAAGACCTGCTTCCTGACCTTGATCGTGCCTGCCTTGACCGCGGCGACGTAGACACCGGGACGGGCGGCGACACGCGGGCTCCGGCAGCCGGCCGATGATCGTTTGCGGTCCCACACGACCGTCGTGATGTACGGGACGCCGCGCCGCAGCATCTGGCTCGACGAACCGGAGCCGCGCGCACATTGGGCGCTCGTCCAGATCCGGTCCAAGCCCGAGCTGATCTTGACCTCGAGCTCTTTCGGCCCGACGCCGAATCTACAGACGCGCCGGCCCGTGTTCACGGCCGTCAGCCGGAAGCGCGGCAGGTCCTTGCCCGCGTACGCCGTCTTCGTCGCCCTGAAGCCGAAGACGATGTCGCGCGGTTCGCAGGCGTCGACCGTCTTCCTGGGCGCGATCGGGCGTACCGTCGTCCTGGTGGTCACCGTGACGGTCGCCGTCGGGACGACGGCCGGCACCGAGTGCGCGCCCGGCGAGGCGAGCGCGGCGGCGTTGTGCACCGATCGCCGCTCCGCCGGATGCTGTCCGCCCCCGGCGCAGCCCCACGCGACCAGCCCGGCCAGCGTCAGCACGCCACCCAGCGCGATCGCCCGCCGTCGCCAGTACGCCTCGGTGGAATCCCTACCGCGATCACCCATGGCGTCCACCCCCTCACGTACAGTATGGTTTTCCGATCATGGCGAGCGGCGACGACCCGCCGTGCGACGATCTAAGACGTCATGCTCGACTCGCGATATGTCACGCCCGTACTCGACTGGTACGCGGCCAACGCCCGTGATCTGCCGTGGCGCCGGCCCGGCACCACCCCGTGGGGCGTACTGGTCAGCGAGATCATGCTCCAGCAGACGCCGGTCGCGCGCGTGCTGCCGGTCTGGACGGAATGGATGGCGCGCTGGCCGGCCCCGCGCGACCTGGCCGCCGAGCCGTCGGGCGCCGCCGTCCGCGCCTGGGGTCGGCTCGGCTATCCGCGGCGGGCGCTGCGGCTGCACGAGAGCGCCGGCGCCATCGTGGAGCGGCACGGCGGCCGAGTGCCTTCCTCATACGACGCGCTGCGCGCGCTCCCGGGGATCGGCTCATACACGGCGGCGGCGGTGGCGAGTTTCGCTTACCAGCAGCGGCACGCCGTGCTCGACACCAACGTCCGCCGGGTGCTGGCCAGGCTCGTCGCGGGCAAGGAATACCCGCCCACGGCCCAGACCGCCGCCGAAGTGAAGCTGGCCGAGTCGCTGCTCCCGCCCGACCCGCCGGTGGCCGCCCGCTGGTCCGTCGCGATGATGGAGCTCGGCGCGCTCGTCTGCACCGCCCGTACACCTCGCTGTGTCGACTGCCCCGTCGCCGCGTCCTGCGCGTGGCTGCTGGCCGGACGCCCGCCACACGACGGCCCGCCCCGGCGCGGTCAGACGTACGCGGGCACCGACCGCCAGTGCCGCGGCCGCCTCCTCGACGTACTACGGGGCGCGCCGGGACCGGTGGACAAGATCGCCCTCGACATCGTCTGGTCCGACGCCGTTCAACGCGAACGCGCCCTCGCCGGCCTCATCGCCGACGGCCTCGTCGCTCCGCTCACCGACGGCCGCTACGCCCTGCCGGCCTGAACCAGGCTCCAGACGGCGGGTGACCCCCCGCGTCAAGTGCCCGGGGCGTTGAGGAGTCACGAAGCATCGATTTCGATCCCGAAAGGTTGGGTGAGACGCAAAGGCCGTCGGACGCGTAGACCTGCGAGTAGCTCCCGGCCTTTAGCTCGAACACCGTCAGCTTGGGGCGCGGCTCCAGTTCGAGGATCCAGTAATTTTTGATCCCGACTTCCGCATAGTCGTCGAGCTTCGTCCCGGAGTCGCGCTTGCGGCTCTGCTTACTGCCACTGATCTCCACGACGAGCGAAACGTCTGCGACGTCGTACTCTTGCGGTTGGGCCTCGTAGGCATCCCGCGTCACAACTACGACATCCGGGATCTTCAGCCAGTCTCCGCGCTGACCGGTAATGGTGTCCACCGCCGGGACAGCCACCAATTCAAGCTGTTCCGCC
>CALAED010000377.1 GCA_937891035.1 uncultured Thermomonosporaceae bacterium
ATCATCCAGGCCTCGTTCGCGCCCGAGGACCGCGCCCGCGCCGTGGGCGCGTGGTCGGGTCTTGGCGGCGGCGCGGCGGCGGCCGGCCCGCTCCTGGGCGGCGGGTTGGTCGCCAGCGCGGGGTGGCGCTGGGTGTTCCTGCTCAACGTGCCGCTCGCGGTGGTCGTTGTGCTCGTCGCGGTTCGGCACGTTCCGGAGACCTTCGACGCCGATGCCGGCGGCCGCTTTGATGTCGATGGCGCGGTGCTGGCCGCGCTGGCGCTGGCGGGGGTGACCTACGCACTCACCGAGGCGCCGGCCGGCCGGGTCGGCCTCGCGCTGCCCGTCGCCGTCGGTGTCGCCGGGGTCGCGGCGGCGGCCGGCTTCCTCGTGGTCGAGCGGCGCCGCGGCAGGGCCGCGATGATGCCGCTCGACGTCTTCGCCTCCCGGCAGTTCACCGCGGTCAACGCCGTCACCTTCGTGGTGTACGGCGGGATGAGCGTGCAGTTTTTTCTGCTGGTCGTCGATTTGCAGGTGGTGTCGGGATTCTCGCCGACGGCCGCCGGCCTGGCGCTGCTTCCGGTGACGGTGCTCATGCTGTTGCTGTCCGCCCGGGCCGGGGCGCTGGCCCAGCGGATCGGACCGCGCGTCCCGATGACGGCCGGCCTGCTCGTCGCCGCCGGCGGCATGCTGCTCACCCTTCGGGTGGGGCCGGGAGCGTCCTACGCCGCCGATGTGCTCCCCGCGGTCTTCGTGTTCGGCCTGGGCCTTTCCGCGGTGGTCGCCCCGCTCACCGCCACGGTGCTGGCGAGTGCGGACGTGCGGCACGCCGGGGTGGCGAGCGGCGTCAACAACGCCGTCGCCCGGGCCGCCGGACTGTTCGCGGTGGCCGCGGTTCCGCCGTTGGTCGGCCTGACCGGCGACGCCTACCAAGAGCCCGCGACGTTCAACGACGGCTTCCATACCGCGATGATCATCAGCGCCGTCCTGCTCGTCGCCGGCGCGGTCTTGTCGTATCTGACCGTACGCCGCGACGTGCTCGACACCGCGCCCAAAAGCGCCGAGCCGGCATGCCGGAGCCACTGCGCCGTGAGTGCCCCACCCCTCGAACCCGCGCGCCGCGCCGCCCCGGCCGGCCGGGGCGGCTAGGCCCTTACGGACTGTCCCGGTAGACCTCGTAAAGCGGATCGGCGACCACCGGATATTCGACGTCCTTGTGGCGGATCCGCATCACGATCGTCGAGTCCTCAAGATCGTACTCGGCGTCGACCGGGCGGAAGTAGGAGTCGAAGGCCCACGCGGAGTAGAAGCGGCCGACGGTGGCGCCGTAACGCTCGTGCACGACATCGAACCCGCCGGACGGCATCGCCTCAAGCGCCAGCGACTCGCCCAACGTGATCGGGAACCGGAAGTCCTGCGGCGCCTCAGGGCCGCGTATCACCGTGACGAGCCGGACGCCGGAGGCTGTCGTCTGGGCGACGATGTCGGTCCCGGTGGCCACATCGACGAACACACGCAGGCTGGGGCGCAGCACCACCGGCATCCGGTCGGCGGCGCCGCAGGCGATCGCGATGTGGATCCGCTGGCCGTCCTTGGTGGGCGCCCAAACCCCCTCCCGTGCCTGCCCGGCCCAGGCGACGTCGGGGTTTTCCATCTCCGGCGGTTCGCTTTTGCCTCTGACCGCGAGGACGCGCGCTGCTGCGTCGATCGCGGCGGCCGCCCCGTCTCGTACGTGTCTCATGGCGGGTCCCCCCTCGCCTCACCGTCCGCGCCGGTAGCCCTCGCCGCGCGGGCCCGCCGGCTCGCTGCCTCGGTGCTCGGCCGGCGCGGACGCAATTGCACCACTTGTGTACCTGTGGCCCCGATGGCCCAATGGATCCCAGTGAATTATGGCTTGCGCTTGCGCCGGTTGTGCTCCAAATTTCATGCTCACAGCAGACAAGTAGGTCATCGGCCCTTACCGGGCGCACATCGGGCGGCCTCGGTGTCAGGTGGGGGCGTCGTCTCGGTCGTGGTCGGTGAGCAGCCGGGCGGCCTCCGCGCGGTAGGGCTCGGCCGCGGCCCGGCCCTGGACCCCTTCGATGAGCTTGGCGGCCGCGAGCAGCAGACGGCCGATGGCGAAGGGGTTGTGGAACTCGCGCTCGATGTCGATCGCGGTCTTGGCGTGCCGCAGCCCCTCCCCGATGCGGCCCGTCTCGACGCACAGCTCGGCCATGGCGTAGTGCGAGGCCGCGGTGCCGCGGACGGCGCCGATCTCGGTGAGCAGGGCCAACTCGGCGGCGAAGTCGCGCATCGCCTCGTCGGCGTCGCCGAGCCGGGCGTGGATGAGGCCGCTGGTGTGCAGCTGGTGCGCCCGGTCGTAGGGGTCGTGCCGGCGCCCGGCGGCCTCCGTGGCCAGCCTGGCGTGCTCGAGCGCTTCGGTCACCCGGCCGCCGAGCAGGTGGAGCCGGGCCAGGTTGTCGCGGGTGACCCCCTCGCCGCGGCCGTCGCCGATCCGGCGCTGGATGCGCAGGGCCTCTTCGGCGGGCGCGTGGGCGTGCTCGGTGTCGCCGCGGCGCCGGTGGACGTCGGCGATGGTGTTCAGGGCGCGGGCCCGGGCGCGTTGGTCGCCGAGCTCGGTGGCGCCGTCCAGGGCGCGGCCGGCGTCGCGCAGCGCCCAGCCGTACAGCCCCAGGTGGCAGTAGATCCGCGACAGGTTGTGGTAGGCCTCGACCTCGCCGCGCAGATCGCCGAGCTCCTGGCGGACGTCGAGCGCCTCGAGCTCGTGACGCAGCGCGATGTCGCACCGGCCCAGCCGGCGGTCCACCCGCGCGAGGTCGTGCAGGCAGTCCGCCTCGCCCACCCGGTCGCCGAGCCGCCGCCGGATGGGCAGCGCCTGGCTGACGAGCTCGCGTACCTGGTCATAGCGGCCCCGATGCCACTGGGCGGCGGCGAGGGTGTCGAGGGACTCGGCCTCACCCCGGCCGTCGCCCAGCTCGCGGTAGAGCCGCAGTGCCTCCTCGCCCACCTGGACGGCACGGTCGTAGCGGCCGAGCGCGCGGAAGATCACCGCCATGTGGCTGAGCATGACGGCGCGGGCGGGCGCGTCGTCGGCAAGGTCGGCCGCCTTGTAGCCGAGTCGATGCACGTGCAGGTTGTCCTGGTTGTAGGTGCGCAGGTCGAGGAAGTCGAACATCGCGTCGGCCAGCCGCCACGTCTGCTGATGCAGCCCGGCGGCCAGCGCCTGGCCGGTGGCCGCCACGAGCACGCCGCGTTCGTCGTCGAACCAGGCGAGGGCGTCCTTGAGGTCCAGGGTGCGGGGGATCGAAGCGCCGGGGCCGACCACCGCCCGTCGATGCGGGTTGATCCGGCGCGCCGCGTCCTGCGCCGTGGAAAGCAGCCAGGTCAGCAACCGCGGCACCGCCGCGTCTCGCTCCGCCGACAGGTCCTCGGTGCGCAACCGCTCCCGCGCGTACTCCCGCAGCAGATCGTGCAGCCGGTAGCGATGCCCGGCGACCTGCTCGACGAGGCCGGCCTGGGTCAGGCCGCGTACGACGCGGCGCGCGTCCTCGGGGAAGGCGCCCAGCAGCGCGGCCACGGCACCTTCGCCGAAGTCGGGTCCCTCGATGGACCCGAGCAGGCAAAACGCTCGCTTCTGCTCGTCGGTCAGGTCCCGGTAGGACAGGTCGAACGCGGTGCGCACCGCGCTTTGCTTGGGATCTTCGTCCAAGGCCAGCGCGGACAGCCGGTCGCCGCCCTCGAGCCCGCGTACGGTGTCGGCGAGCGTGTCGTGCGGGCGCACCTTCTGGTTGGCGGCGGCGATGCGCAGGGCCAGCGGCAGGTAGGCGCAGCGGACGGCGAGCTTGGCCGCGGCCTCGGCGTGCGCGCTGGTCTGCTCGGCGCCCACGATTGCGGCGACGAGGTCGACGGCCTCGTCGGGGGCCATGACGTCGAGGTCGACGGTGCGGACACCACCTCGGGCGATGAGCCCGGGCAGCCGGTTGCGGCTGGTCACGATGGTCACGCAGCGCGGGCTTCCGGGCAGCAGCGGATGCACCTGGTCGGAGCTCGCCGCGTTGTCCAAGATCACCAGCATCCGCCGGTCGGCGAGATGGGACCGAAACAGCGCCGCCTGCGCGTCGTCGTCGTCCGGGATCTGCTCGCCGGCCACGCCGAGCGCGCGCAGCATCCGGCCCAGCGCGTCCCGCGGCGTCATCACCGCGCGCGGCGAGTGCCCGCGCAGATCGACGAACAGCTGCCCGTCGGGGAAGCGGCCGGCGATGTGATGCGCCCAGTGGACGGCGAGCGCGGTCTTGCCGACGCCCGGCATCCCCTGCACGACGATGACCAGTGGGACGCCTTCGCCGGCCGCCTCGGTGAGCAGCGCGTCGAGCTCGTCCAAGACGGCGCGGCGGCCGCGAAAGCAGGGATCGTCGCGGGGCAGCTGACCCGGCTGGGTGGCGCTGGTCTGGGCGATGACGAACTTGTCGCCGGCGACGGCGTCGCCGGCCACGCGGGTCTCGCCGTAGAACGCGGCGCCGCGTTCCGGTGTTGCCGGCGGCGCGGCCGCCGGCAACGGAGGAGACGGAACGGGCGCGGGGTCCGGCGGATCGGATATGCCGTGGGTGTGCGGCTGATCCACGGGGCACTCCAAAGGTCCTGCCGCCCGGAGGCATCAATATACCGGGTGCGGACCCTGCGCCGGCCGGACCGTCGCCGTCAAAGACCGCCGCGGGCGAGCGCGAGCGCGGACTCCGCGAGCGGCTGGCGCAGCGGCGCCGGCTCGGTCTTTGACCGGTCGCTCGGCCGGCTGCTCGGCCGGCTGCTCTGCCGGACGGCCGGCGCCGGGGCGGTGAGCTCCGTCAGTACTTCGGTGAGCCGGCCGAGCGCCTCGTCGATCCAGGGAAGCGTGAGGGGGTCGGCGGCGGCCAGGGCGGCGTCGCGCTGCTCGTCGGTCTCCCCGTAAAGGAGGCTGGTGGCGACCCTGAGCCGAAGCGCGTCGGCCGGCTCGCCGAACTCGCTGCCGGAGAGCACCCCGACGCCGTACCGTTCGAGCAGCATGCCGCTGAGCTGGGCGCCGGTGGCGACGCCGTGGCTTTCGGTGAGTCCGGCGCGCAGCGGCGCGAAGTCGGGGTAGACGTAAAACGCCGCCTCCGGCGGACGGACCAGCGCGCCGGCGGCGGCGAACCTGCCGGCGACCGCCTGAGCGACGTCGGCGTGCAGCCGGCGGCTGCGGGCGACGCGCTCGACCAGCTCGGGTGGTTCGGTGAAGGCGTAGGCCGCCGCGTGCTGGATGGGCCCGGGGGGGCTGGACCAGATCTCGCTGGCCACCCCCAGCAGGTCCTGGCGCAGCGCCTCGCCGCGGGGACCGTCCGGCAGCCGAGCCGCTCCGATCCGCCAGCCGCCGAGCGCGAGGCTCTTGCTCAGCGCGGTCGTCACGGCGGTGCGCTCGGGGGCGAACCGCGAGGGGGAGGTGATCGCGGCGTGCGGGTCGTGGACGAGATCGCGGTAGATCTCATCAGAAACGATCATCAGATCGTGCTCTTCGGCGACCTCGGCCAGTTCCCGGATGGTCGCCGCCGAGGCCATCGTGCCCGTGGGGTTGTCCGGCAGCGTGACGACGACGGTCCTGACGTCACGGCCGCGGGCCCGCGCTTCGGGGATGATGTGCGCAAGCAGCTCGGGATCGGGCACCCCGCCCTGCCCTGGGCGCGTCCGTACGAACAGCGGCCGGCGCCCGATCATCCGGGCTTGCGCGGCGTAGCTCACCCAACTCGGCCGGGGCACGACGACGTCGCCGCCGATCGCCAGGAGCAGCGCGAACAGCAAGGGTTTGCTGCCCGGGCCGCACACGACGAGGCCGGGATCGGTGGACAGTTCGCGCCGGTCCCAGTAGCCGGCCGCGGCGCGCCGCAGCTCGGCCGACCCGGCGACGGGGCCGTAGGCGGCCCGGTCCGCGGCCTCCGCCAGCGCGGCGCGCAGCGTCGGCGCCACCGGCAACCCGGCCTCGCCGAAGGCCATCGGCAGGACCGGCGCGCCGGTTCGTCGACGTCGTTCCAGCGCTTCGTTGGCGGCCAGCGTCGCGGACACGGTCGTAGGCATGACAACTCCAACTAGTGACCATGGAGGGGTTGGGTGAGGAAGAAAAAAGATCCCCTTTGGCGGTAGCCGGCCGGCTTCCTCACTCAAGGCTTACCCAGGTCAGGCATAAATACAAGCGAGTCTCACCGGGGGATGGCATAAGATGCGCTTATGCTCGACCTGCGAAGACTTCGGGTGCTGCGCGAATTCGCCCATCGCGGCAGCATCGTCGCGACCGCCGCGGCCATGGGATACACCGCGTCGGCGATCTCACAGCAGCTGTCCGTCCTCGAGCGTGAGGCCGGCGTGGCGCTGCTCGATCGCACGGCCCGCAGCGCCGAGCTGACCGACGCGGGCCGCCGGCTGGCCGACCACGCCGAGGAGATCCTCGCCCGCGTCGAGGCGGCCGAGGCGGAGTTGTCGGCCCAGTCGGGCGCGCCGTCCGGGCGCGTCGTGGTCACCGCCTTCCCGACCGCCGCGGTGGCGTTCGCCCCCACCCTGGCACGCAGTCTGGGCGATCATCCGGATCTGACCTTCGTGCTGCGCCAGACGCGGCCGGGCGACGGGATCCGTCAGGTGCACGCCGGCGAGGTTGACATCGCCCTCGTCGACGACTGGACCGGCCGGATGCCCGAGCAGTCGCCGGCCGCGCTGACCTTCGTGCCGCTGGGCCGCGACCCGCTCGTGCTCGTCGTGCCACCGACCCATGACATGGCCGACCCGATGGTCCCCGTCGACCTGCAGCGCCTGCGACAGGAGCCCTGGATGGCCGCCCCGGCGGGGGAGCCCTCGCGACAGGCCGTCGACCGGCTGCTCGAAAACGTCGGCGGCGCGCTGCCGGTGCCCTGGGAGTTCGAGGGCCTGCACACCATTCTCAGCCTCGTCGCCCGTGGCATCGGCATCGCGGCGATCCCCGCCTTGGCGCTGGCCGCCGGCAACCCCGGCGTGGTGGTGCGGGACATTCCCGAATGCACCCTCGCCCGCGAGGTGTACGCGGTGACGCGGGCGGCCAGCATCCGGCGCCCCTCGGTCGAGGTGACGCTCCGGGCGATCTACGCGGCGGCACGGGATGCGGCGAGGGGCGACCCCTGAGTCAGCGCCGCCACCTGGCCTGATTTGCGAAGTGCAACCGGATCACGGCCGATTTGTTGACGGGCTCCGCGGTTGATCAGGCCGGCCGGCGGGAAGGATTGCCGCGCAGGTCAGAGCGTCGACCCAGCCAGGGCGCGCCCAGACGGAGGGCGGACAACGGGGGTGAACGGCACGTCGCCGGCGGGCTGAAGGCGAGGAGCGGCGCCCGGACAGGAGGCGGACACGATGTTGCGCATGCTGGCCGGAGAGGCGGCCCGTCGTCATGGCCGGCGAGAGGCCTTCGTGGGCGGCGGCCGGCGGATCACCTTCGCCGACCTCGACCACCTGTCCGACTCGGTCGCCGCGGGGCTCGCCCATCGCGGCGTCCTGCCCGGCGACGTCGTCGCGATCGCGCTGCCCCCCATCCCGGAGTACGCCGTCTGCGCACTCGCTGTGGCCAAACTGTCGGCGGTCATCGCCGGCTATGACTCCAGCCTCCCGGCCGAGGCGCTGGCCCGGCTGCACGAGGTGATCGAGCCGTGCCTGACCATCGCGGCGCCCCAACTGTGGCTGAGCGGTGAGCTGGTCACGGTCGAGCCCGCCGGCGGGCGCGGCACGGTCCAGGCCCTCGGCCGGCTGGCCAGGGCCGAGCCGCCTCCGCCGCCATTGCCGCCCGATCCCCACCGACCCATCATGATCATCACCGCTGGACCGGCGGACGCCCCGCGCGGCGCCATCTTCGGCGGCCGCCAACTGGACGCGATCCGCCAGGCCGAGGCGGGCACCAGGTGGGGCGGCGGAGAGCCCAGGCTGCTCGGCGAAGGCCACTTGGAGTTCTTGACGCGGCTGCCCAGCGTGCTGCAAAGCGGCACGACCGTCTATGCGCTCGCCTCGCCCGGGGCCGGGCCGGCCGGCGAGATGAGCCGGCCTGACGATGACGTCGTGGCCGTCCGGCTGCGGGCCACCGCCGAGCTCGGGCTGTCCACGCTGGCCGGCACACCGGCCCTGCTGGTCACGGCGCTCGATCGTCCGCTGCCGGCCGAGCTCGACTTCGCCGCCCTCCGCGAGGTCGTCATGGTCGGTCCACCCTCCGAGCCCGCGCTGGTCCAGGCGCTGCGCGAGCGCTTCGCGGTGCCGGTCCGTACGGAATATCGGCCCGTTGAGGCCGGGCTCGGGCTCGCCACCAGCAGGGACGGCCCGCCTGAAGACGCCGAGACCACCGTCGGGCGCCCGGCGCCCGGCGTCACGGTGGCGATCCGCGACGCCGCCGGCCGGGCGGTCGGAGGCGGCGACACCGGCGAGGTGCTGCTGCGGTCGGGAGCGGTGATGAGCGGCTACTGGAACGACTCCGCCGCCACCGCGCGGACGATCACCAAGGACGGTTTCGTGCGCACCGGCGACGCCGGCTGGGTCGACGACGCCGGCCGCCTGCACCTGAAGCCGGTGCGGCGCGGCCAGGGGGTGGCCAGATGAGAACGATCAACCGAATTGTGAAACTTAGTCCGATTCGTAGAGGTGGATCCGCAAACCGCCAGAGCCACCAGCGATCTTCCCGTACCGTGGGCCGGGTGTTCGAGATGCCCCGACTGACGATCTTGCTGCGCCACGCGCTTCCGCGATTCGTCGAAGGTGTGCTCGCGCCCGTCGCGGTCTTTTATGCGGCGCTGGTCGTGCTCGGCCTCCACGGTGCGCTGATCGCCGCCGTGGGGTGGGTCTATCTCGGGGTGCTGTGGCGGCTCGTTCGGCGCCGGCCCGTCCCCGGCACGCTGCTGCTGGCCGCGATAGGCGTGACCGCCCGCGCCGTGGTGTCCGCCGCGACCGGCAGTGTGGTCGTCTACTTCCTGCAGCCGACGTTCGGCACCCTCCTCATCAGCATCGCGTTCCTCGCCTCCGTGCCACTGGGCAAGCCGCTCGCGCAGAAGCTGGCCGTCGACATGGTGCCGTTGCCCGACGCGTTTTTGGCGCACGAGCGGGTGCGCCAGTTCTTCCTGCGCATCTCCCTGCTATGGTCCCTGGTGCTGCTCGCCAATGTGGCGATCACCCTGTGGTTGCTGCTCAGCCAGTCGATCGGCGTGTTCCTGTGGGTGCGCACGAGCGTGGTGGCGGCGCTGGGTGCGGCCGCCATCGCCGTGTCGATCGTCAGCTTCCGCCGCCTGCTGCGACGGGTGAACGCCGAACGCACGCAGCCGTCCCACGCGTTGCCGGCCGCCGCGCCGCAGCCTGCCGCGCACTCGTAGTCACCTCTAGCCACTAGTAGTAACCTCGCCGGGTCATCCCTGGGGACGCCGCGCGGCATCCTCGCGAATGCCGGGACGCGGTCGACGATCTTCCGCAACACTTCGGTGTCAATGCCGGCCAATCCCAGGCCGTGTTACCCCATCGGCACCATTAATCGCTAATGTCACGTGAGCCTGGGCGCACAGGAGCTTGGAGGTCGACGGTGCAGCGGAGGTCCACCGCACGGGGCCTGCCGGGTCAGATTCCCGGTCAGGGGGCTGGTACGGCGCGGGCCCGGGTGGCCGCCGCCCTGGCCGGAGTGGTCCTGCTGCTGACCGCCGCCTGTTCCGGTGGCGACGACCGGGCCCAGTCCGGCGCCAAGGCCGAGCCGAGCGCCCCGCAGGTCGTGATCACTCCGAAGAACGGCACCGGGAAGGCCAAGCCGGAAAAGGGCATCACGGTCAAGGTGTCGAACGGCGCGCTCACCGCGGTCAGCGTCGTCGCCAAGGGCGCCCGGGTGCCGGGGGTGCTGTCCGCCGACAAGACGAGGTGGCGCTCTCGGTGGACGCTGACGCCGGGCACCTCCTATACCGTCTCCGCCACCGCCGGCAACCCGGCGGGCAAGACCACCAGCGTCACCAGCAAGTTCAAGACGCTGAAGGCGGCCAACGTCTTGTCGATCCTCAACGTGACCCCGGGCACGGGGGCCAAGGTCGGCGTCGGCATGCCGATAACGGTCTCCTTCAACCGGCCGGTGGGAGACCGCGAAGCCGTCGAAAAGTCCCTTCAGGTGACGTCCCGGTACGCCAACCTGGGCGCTTGGTACTGGGTCAACGACTCGACGGCGGTGTTCCGGACCAAGAAGTACTGGAAGGCGAACCAACAGGTCTCGTTCACCGCCCGCCTCGCCGGGGTCAAGTCGGCGAAGGACACCTACGGCGTCGCCAACGTCGTCCGCCGGTTCCGAATCGGCGACGCCCACCTGGTCACGGTCAACACCAAGACCCACCGCCTGACCGTCAAAAGCAACGGCAAAGTGGTCAAGAACGTCGGCATCAGCGCCGGGCGCGGCGGGTTCATCCGCGGCGGGGTCGACGTCTACAAGACCACCAGCGGCATCCATCTGACGATGTCCAAGAGCCGAGTGGAGCGGATGACCTCGGAGTGGATGGGGGTCACCGACAAAAAGGACCCCCGCTTCTACGACGAGAAGATCCCCTACGCGGTGCGGATCTCCAACAGCGGCGAGTACATCCATTCGATGGCCTCCACGGTGTGGGCGCAGGGCCGCCGGAACGTCAGCCACGGCTGTATCAACTCTCCGCCCGCCTTCGCCAAATGGTTCTTCGGCTGGTCCTACATCGGCGACGTCGTGGTGGTGACGGGCAGCGGACGCGGCCTCGACCCCTTCAACGGGTGGAGCTACTGGGAGCTGCCATGGAAGTCATGGGTGAAGGGCAGCGCGCTCGACAGGGCGGTCAGCACGGCGCCGAGCACGGCGAAACAGACCGCGTCGCCCGGCACGACGGGTGCGCCGGGCGCACCGTCGGCACCGGCCCAGGGGACCTCCACGCCGCCGCCCGGTCCCGCGGCGCCGTCGCCCCCCTCCGGCTGATCGAAGGAACGGCCGGGACGCCGTCGCCCTTGCCATACCCGCGCCGATCAGCCGCCCGTGAACAGGTGACCGGGCCGCGCTGACCCGCCCGCACGCCCAGCGGCCGCCGCCGATGCACTTTCGCCCGTCCCATAACAAGCAAGATCGTCGCTCGCCCCGCGATGATCTTCCCAGCCGGCCGGTTGCGTATGCGCTGAGCTGGGCCTCTGTGCTATTTCGTCGTAGCGACGGCGCGAATCAGGTAGAACAGCGGGATGGACATCATCGCGGTAGACCATCCGGCCGACGCGCAGATCAGGTCCTGGCATGCCGTGGTGACCAGCGCGTTGTCGCACGATCAGCCGGAGGAACCGTTGCCCACGCTTGGGCAGACGAAGTCCTTCCTCACCAACACTCCGCTGACCTCACGGCGGCTGCTGTGGGTGGCGGCGGAGACCGGCGGCACCATCGTGGGCGTCGCCTGCCTCCGGTTGCCGGCCGACCGCGGCAGCCGCCGGCCCTGCGAGATCGAGATCCGCGTCCACCCCGCGCATCGCCGGCGCGGGGCCGGCTCGCGGCTGCTGCGCGCGGCCGCCGAGGCCGTCCGCGCCGACGGCGGCGGGGCGGTCGTCACCCAGGCCGTCGCCGGCACGCCGGCCATCGAGTTCCTCGAGGCGCGCGGTTTCCACTGTGTCTTGGTGATGACCGGGCTGCTGCTGCGCATCGACCAAATCGATGGCGACTGGCTGGCCGGCCTCGTCGGGGCCGGGCCGCCCGGCTACCGTGTGGTGCGCTGGACCGGCACCGTGCCGGCGGAGCTCGCGGACACCTTCGCCCGCGCCAAGACGGCCATGTCCGAGCTGCCTGTCGGCAACCGGGCCTTCGAGCCGGGCGCCTGGGACGCCGACCGGGTCAGGGAGATGGCCGAGGTGGTCGCCAAGCGCGGCGACGATCTCTACACCGTGGCCGCCGTGTGTGGCACACCCCCCGACGAGCAGATCGCCGGCTTCACCGAGGTCGTCGTGCCGGGCGCCGCCCCGGCCAGGGCCGCGCAGTACGACACGGCCGTCGTCCCCGAACACCGGGGCAAACGGCTCGGCATCTTGGTCAAGGCGGAGATGCTCCAGTGGCTGCGGGCGGAACGGCCGGACATCCGCGAGATCGAGACCGACAACGCCGACGACAACAGCCACATGCTCGCGGTCAACGAGGAGCTCGGATTTCGGCGCCAGCGCGAATACCGCGAGTATCAGGCCGACGTCGCCGACCTCCCCTGATCCCCCGGGGTAGCGGACTGGCTCTAAGCTGACGACGATGATGAGCGATCAGGCGTGGGAGATCGAACCGTCCGGCCCGCTGCGCGGCGACATCAGCGTGCGCGGCGCGAAGAACGCCGTCAGCAAGCATATGGTGGCCGCCATGCTGGGCCGCGAGCCGAGCACGATCGCGAACGCGCCCGAGGTCGGCGAGGTCGCGATCACGGCGGCGATGCTCGACCACCTCGGGACGGCGGTGGAACGCCGCGACGGGGAGATCACCGTCGTGCCCGGCGCCGTCGCCGACCCCGACGTGCCCAAGGCGTTCACCGGGCTCAACCGGATCCCCATCCTCATGCTCGGGCCGCTCCTGCATCGGGCGGGGGAGGCCTTCGTTCCCCTGGTGGGCGGCGATCCCATCGGGCACCGGCCGGTGAACTTCCACGTCGCGGCGTTGCGGGCGTTCGGCGCCGAGGTCGAGGTGGCCGCCGACGGCATCCACGCCCGCGCGGCCCGCCTCACCGGCACCCGCATCGACCTGCCGTACCCCAGTGTGGGCGCCACCGAGACGGTGCTGCTCACCGCCGTGCTCGCCGACGGCAAAACCGTGATCCGCAATGCCGCCACCGAGCCGGAGATCATCGAGCTGGCGCTGTTCCTGCAGCGCATGGGCGCCAGGATCGCGTTCAGCCCCGACCGCAGGATCGTGGTCGAGGGCGTGCGCGAGCTGAGCGGCGCGCAGACCCGGCTGGGCGGCGACCGGCTCGAGGCGTTCTCTTACCTGGTGGCCGGGCTCGTCACCGGCGGAGAGGTGCGCGTGCACGGCTGCTCGCAGGACCGGCTCGTGACGGCCATCACCACGCTGGCCAGGATGGGCGCGCGGTTCGAGATCACCGACGAGTGGATCATGGCGTCGGCGCCTGACGGGCTGCGGCCGGCGGCCGTGCAGACCGACACCCATCCGGGGTTCGCCACCGACTGGCAGACCCCGCTGATGGTGCTGTTCACCCAGGCCGACGGCATGTCCGTGCTGCACGAGACCGTCTTCGAAAACCGGCTCGTGTACGTGCCGGCGCTGAAGGGGATGGGCTGTGAGATCGAGGTGTTCGACGTCTGCCTCGGCGGCCCGGCCTGCCAGTTCCATGACACCAACGCCGTGCATTCCGCCGTGGTCCGCGGCGTGTCGAAGCTGCGCGGCGGTGATGTGACCATGCCCGACATCCGGGCCGGTTTTTCCGCCGTGCTGGCCGCCGCGGTTTCCGATGGAATATCGGTGCTGCGCGGCGTGCACCACATCGAGCGCGGCTACCATCGCCCGGTCGAGCAACTGCGCGCGCTCGGCCTGAACCTGCGCCGGCGCTGACCACGCCGGTTATGGCCGCTCATCGTCCGGTCGCGGGTCGTCGAGCAGCGGATCGGCCCAAAAGTCGATGAGCTCTTCGGCGGGCAGGTCACCCGGCGGAACGTCGCGGCGCAGGGCGCGTCCGGTGTGCAACACCCAAGTGGAGATCAAGACGCAGGCGAGCGACGCGTCGTCGAAGTGCGAGTCGACGGACATGCCGGCTCGCGTTTAGCGCCGCTGAGCTGGGGTCGGTGGCGCCATCAGAAGGCCTCTCGATCGAAGGGCTCACCCAAGTACGATCACGGTGGCGCACGGACCGGCCGCCGCGTTGTTTCTCGAAATTCGGGCTTTTTCGGGCTTGTCCTCGGCCCCGGTTCGGGTTAAGTCTCATATGGCGATGATGAAACCAAATGGCGCGAGATGTGAAAACTGCTCCGATATGGGGGTCGTGGTGCCAGGCTTGGTCCGCCATTATCTGACCTTGTGCTGTCGCTCGTAGCAAACGATCTTCTGGTGGTGGCTCATGCCTGATCTGGATCGTCAGGCCCTGCGCGACTTCGTCGAGCAGTTGGCCCGGCTGCGGGAGGACGCCGGGGGCCCCTCGCTCGCCACCTTGCAGCGGCTGTCCGAGCACGCCCGCGCCGAGGCCGGAAGAGGACCGGGACCACGGGTGCTGGCCGTGAGCACCACTCACGAGATCCTCAGCCACAAGCGCAAGCGGTGGCCGGAGTGGGAATGGGTCGCGGCATTCGTCGCCGCCTGCCTCGCCTTCGCCGAGAACACCGCCGGAGTCGACGGCGCCGGGCTCGGCGATCTCAGGGAGTGGCGGTCGCGGTTCGTTGCGGCCCGCAACCGCTATCGCGGTCCCGATAAGCCTGATAAGTCTGGTAAGCACGATAAGCCCGCCGAGACCGCCGCCGTGGCCGCGCAGGCCACCGTGCTCGGCCCGCGGTCGCGGCGCCGGTCACCCGCGGCCACCGGTGCCCGGCGACCGGTGGTGGTCGGGGCCGTCGCGGTGCCGAGCGGCGCGGCGCCGCAGCCACGCGCCGCCTCGACCACGCGGGGCGGGCCGCTGGTGGTGCAAAAGATGCTGGGCACCAGGCTTCATCGGCTCCGCGAAGAACGATGCATCACCCACAAGGACGCAGGCCGGGCGATCGGGGTTTCCCCCGCCAGGATCGGCCAGATGGAAAGCGGCCGGGTGACGTTTCACGAGGCCGAGGTGGCCGCGCTGCTGACCGTCTACGGTGTCACCGGCGAGGGCGAGCGCGCGGCCCTGCTGTCGCTGGTGCACCAGGCCAACACACCCGGCTGGTGGCACACTTTCGACTCGATCCTGCCGGACTGGTTCGAGACCTACCTCGGGCTGGAGGCGGCGGCCTCCCGCATTCGCACCTATGCCGTCCAATTCATCCCTGAGCTGTTGCAGACCACCGACTACGCCCGCGCCGTGATGCGCCTCGGGCACCCTCAGGCCCCGGCCGAGGAGATCGAACGGCGGACTGGTTTC